>JBGSHH010000001.1:0-29443 GCA_041752355.1 Pirellulaceae bacterium
AGATCAGGCAAGTTCGGCACGAGGATATGCTGCGCGCCGTACCCAGCCAATGTACTAACCGCCGTACCGATGTTTTGCATGGCGTTGCCAATCAGGATCTCGGGATGCTCCGGATCAAACGGCAGAAAGAAATCGTTCGCACCCGACCACACCACATAGAGCGCGTTGGGATCCGCGCCCGCCGAGAGCGAACCGATATAGCCGGCTATTTCGTCTTGCAGTCCTGGCAGGTCGAGCAGACCATCGAAATACTTTTCGTTGACGTTCGCGGTGCCGGTCGATGCGCCGCCGACGGCGTAAACATTCGCTACGCTTACATTCAAATCGAGATCGGGCGCGAGGTATTCCGCCCAAATCGGCCCATTGGAAAAATGCCCGTTGTAGTAGGCGGGCGCAGGTGGAATTAATCCGCCTGTGCCGGCATAGAGTCGGCCGACATCGGACAAGCTGTCGCCAAACACATGAATCTCACTGAAGCCACTGGCGACGCTATAGGTGAAAGAGTCGCTGCCATTCGTGCCAGGCAAGGCACCGAGAGTCGGCGACGTGCTGGGATCGTAAGTGAAGGTGCCATCCGCTTGCATGGTGATGGTGGCACCTGACGGGAGCTGCACAGGCTGGCCAATGGCGGCCGCTTGTCCATTGATCTGTGTCACGAGTAAACGATCGCCTTGATCGGCCCCCGCACCGGTCAGCACATTGGCCGCCAGCAAGCCATCCTCGGAGACGGTGAAGTTGTCGTTGGCGGCAACCGGCGCGCCATCCATCACGATGCGTGCTTCTAGTTGTTCCAGGAATTGAAAGCGACGACGACGCGCGGTGGTTGCGGGGCGAAAGCGCATGGGGTAGGTCTCGTGAGGAGGTGATATGTAAGAAAACAAACCGAGGGCCAAAGCGTGATGTTCCTCATCACGCTCCTGACCCTTGAAGTGCGCACTCGCTCGAAAGAGGGCGCCAATTCAGAAAATTGTTACCAATGATTAACCGCGCTATTTCCCGCCTCTACCGACGAGTTGCGACTTGGCTGCCTTCTTATCCGCAGGCGGTTTGATTTGCAATTGCAGATCGGCCTTGAGCGTTTGCTCTTCCAATGCGAAGCCGACACTCAGCCCGCGCAGCCAATCGAGGAACGCGAACTGATAATCCGTCGGAACCTGGCTCTCGTCGTACAAGCTATCGACCGACCATTTATCGCTGCGCCAGGCTGGTGCTGCTGCTTTCGTTCCTTGTGTGTATTCGCCGCCGAGCGGGCAGACCAGGCGATCGCTGAACACGTCTTCCAACGCATCCAGCGCGTCATCTTGTTTCAAGTGCAGTTGCTGCGACATGAGATCCAGCAGCGCCGCGTTGCGGGCGGAAGCGCGCCGCGCTTCCAGATAGGTATAGGCTTGGATGTACGGCTCAATGAGCCGACCTTGTAGGCCTTTGAGTTCCAGTCGCGCCTGTTTGGTTTCGGCGCTGCCGATGTGACTTAACTCTTGCTTGCGCAATTCCGCGCGACCCGACATGATATGCCAGCCTGGGCCACTCGTTCTTTCTCTTTCCACTGGGGAAAAGTAGGCCGACGGATTGACGAGTATAATCGGCAACCGCACGATCGCGCCGACCACACCGGTTACTGCTCCGCCTGTCTCGCGAGCTGTCGCGATATTGACCTTGGACACGCCCAAATCGTTGGTGATACCCACCACGCTCCATAAGCATTCGCTATCGCGTCGATCGAATGCAAGGTAGTAGTTGTTCGCGGCATACGAACCCGTGGGCTCTTTCGCGTCGATTTGGACGCGACCATCAAGCAGTTGAAATTCGAGCTTTCGATCGCGCACGCCGGCATAGGTGAGAAACTGATTACCCGTGGCGGTACGCATCGAAGCTTGCAGTTGCAGAATGTCATCCGCATGGCTGGCGACCCGTTGTCCTGTCGGTGCCGTCAGATGATTACGCAGCCCAGCATACTTGCCGTTGGCATACGGCGTGATGGTGATCTTGAGATCGACCGCTTGCTCGCCATCGCCCGCACTGCGATGCGAGGCGACTAAGGCGACGGGGTCCATCATGCGATATTCGCGGCGATATTCGGCTACAAACTTCTGGTACGCACGCACTTCGCTGGCCGTCGCCTGATCGATGGTGAAATCACAAATCGGCACAAAGTAACCGGGCAGGCCGCGTTGAGAATCTTCCGCTTGCGCGAGACGACCTTCGGCGTAGGTTTTGAGCACAGGCTTGCTACCGTCGCTGCGCGAGCCAAACTCCGGTGGCAAGTAGCGATTGGTCACGAGGTCGTCCACTGTGCGACGGGGTGAGTTTTCGCTCTTGGCAGCAAGGTATGCGAGCGCCAATTGTTCGAGTTCCCAGCGCGATTGCGACCGCCGAGCACGCTCGATCTGATATTGGGGACCAATAACCCGTTGGAAGAACGGATCGGACATGTACAAGAACACCGACTGCTCGTCATACACCTTGACCTGGCTGCGGGCGTATTTGAACTCCGGCAGGCTCGCCAGGCTGCCTTGGTTGCGACCCGCCTCCAAGAATCGTCTGGCGATGTAGCGGCTGTTGGTCACCAGCAAATAGTCCTGATGCTTGACCAGATACGAGAGCAAACGCTTGTCGCCCGTGGCGAGGATCGTCGAATTGGCGTTGATGACCGTCTCATTGGCTCCCAGATGTGCGAAGCGTGCCTTGGCCTTCGCACGCTGCCGCGCTAGCAAGCGTTCGAGTTCCGCGCTGTTCTTCGACTGAAACACCACGCCGACGCCTGTCCCTTGATCGAAAAACGGATCGGCGAACACAACCGCCAGATCGGTGACGGAGCGTGTCAGAACACCTTGCATTTCGTCATCGAGGGAGAGCGCCAGTTGTTGCTCCAAGCGTTCGCGGGTGCGGTCGTCGCTGGTGCGGGCGGAAACAACCTCATTCAAGCTGCCACCCCATCCCAGTAGAAACTGGCGGAACCAGAGGTAGTTGTCCATGGATTGACAGCGAAGATAAACGCAATCGTCGGGAACATGGGACGCGATCGCTTCGATATCGACGTCCGTCGAGATGGGCGGCACCGGCACGGGGGCAATACGCGGCGATGCGGGAATGGAATAGTTGGCCAGTTCACGCGTCGCACCTGGCTTGTAGAGCTGGCTACCTAATGCGACTTTCACCGAGGGAAAGCCAAGAAAAGTGCTGACCGACTTTTCAAAATACTTTTCTAATTGCGAGGCTTCGTCCGTCGGTTCGGGAATCTCCGCCGCGGCAGGCAATTCCAATCGCCGCGCAAGCATGTCGTTGAGGTACGACTTCACCTGGCGCGCTTCATCGTTGAGCGACTCGCGCGAGGGTGCGGTATAGGCGGCCCACCATTGGTTGAGAAGTGCCGTGCGATCGGGTTCCAGCGTCACCTTGATCTCTTGATCACGCACTACCGTCTGACCCGCATAGTATACCGTCACCTTCAGCGGCTCTTTCTCCAAACAGAGAAAGTGCGCGGTGATCTTGGCCAGCCGCCCCTCAATCGCGAGGGCATTGTTGATTGACTTGTCGTTCTCAAAATCGACGAGTGCTTCTTCCTCTTTTTCGCTCTCTAATTCCAGCGCAAACGCGGGATAGTGGATACTGCCGCTGCTGGCCACGACCTGCACTGCCAGGTCTGGCCGGTAGAGCGGACCTTCACCCCGCAAGAACTCGATGACGATTTGCGCCACGCCGAACTTATGATCGTCGATCCGCGAACCCGCTGAGCGCGTAAACGACACATTGGGTTGTATCTTCGGCAGCGGCTCGACTTCTAGGGGTTTTGGTGGGGGAGCCGGAGTAGTTTCAGGGACAGGAACCCCGACTACCTTGTCAGCGGGCTGGGCAGGTTGCTCCACTTTCTCATTGCGTGACGGTGCCGCTATCGTGGGATCGGTTGTGGGCTTGAGTTCAGGATTGTCTGGCGAATGGTTGGCGAGTTCTTGTTGCGTGCCTCTCAGCGGATTGAGCATGCCACTTAGAACCAAAAACATCGCCAACAAAGACAGCAAGCCCACGCAACTCGTCACGGCGGCCAGCGTTTGCTTGCGGCTCCACCGCGCGGTCAATGAGATCGGCTGAATAACGACAGGTGTGACCGTCGTAATCAGCGGGAGTGCGATCGGCTTGGGCGATACACGCTGCGGCGGCGCGACTGGTTCCCGTGCTGCGGGCGGTGGTGGCGGTGCGGCATGCGGTTCTCGCGAGAGGTTATCGATGGCCGACACGACTTCTGCCATCGATGCGAAACGCTGTTCGGGCCGTTTGGCCATCATCTTCAAGCAGATCGCCTCCACGCCGGGATGCTCAGCAAGCTCCGGTCGCACCAAGTGCGGTGGTACCGGCTTGCCGTGTCGCACTTGCACCACCACCGACACAAACGAACCGCGAAACGGCATGATGCCCGTGAGAAGCTGGTAGAAAATGACGCCCAGGCTGTAGATGTCGGTCGCACGACCGATGCGACTGGTGATCCCTTCCATTTGCTCCGGCGACATGAAGGCGAGCGTCCCGATTAACATCCCGGATTGCGTAAGGAGCGTTTCACGCGCCCCCAAACGACGCGCCAAACCGAAATCCGTCACGATCGGCTCGCCTTTGGCATTGATCATGATATTTGCCGGCTTCAGATCGCGATGAATGACATTGTGTTGATGAGCTGCCTCGAGCGCTAACGCCAATTTGCGGACGATCAGCAGCACGCGGTCGATCGACTGTGGCTCTTTCTTCTCCAACACTCTGGCGAGGCTTTCCCCTTCGATATAGTCCATGCTGAGAAAATGCACGCCGTCGATGCAGCCGACATCGTAGACGGTGCAGATATTCGCATGCTTGAGATTGGCGGAAGCGCGCGCTTCGCGATGAAAGCGCTCGACGCTATCCAGGCCGACTTCAAAGCGCGGAATCTTAAGTGCTACCATTCGGTCAAGCGAAGTATCGTAAGCAAGTTGCACCTTGCCCATCGAGCCTTCACCTAACATATCGAGTAAATAGTAGCGACCAAATTGCACGCCAGGCGGCGGTGCCAACGGATATTCCTGCGACGCGGCATTAACGGTGAAGAGCGTTTCCCCGCTAACGATGGAACCGGTCTCTTTCATCGCCGCGCTCTTGTTCTCCGGCGGTGGCGGCGCGGCGATGATCTCCTCGACCAGATTGGCCATCTCCAAAAACTCGCGCAGTTGCGGCGCGAGGCTGCCATGCCGGGCGAGAAACGTGGAAAGATCGAACGCTTCGCCTCGATCGGTCAATTCCAAATACTCGGCAATCGCCGCATCTAAAGCGGTTTCATTCTCGCACTGGATCGATTGGGGACCACTCATGACTAACTCCTTCACCGCTCGAAATATCTGGCGACCACAACTCACACTTACCCAACTAGGGCAAGTCCGCTCCCATCCGCGCACGCAATGCCTGGAGCCCACGTTTGAGCAAACCGGCGATCGACTGCGTCGAACGTTCCATTTGCTGCGCGATCTGCTCCAACGGCAAACTCTCGCAGTAGCGCAATCGCACCGCCTCGCGCTGATCTTCCGGCAACGTGTCGAGCGCTAGCACCAGTTTCATAATCAACTCGCCGCGCATCATCTTGCCGCTGGGCGTGCTATCCAAGATCACCGCCAGTTGCTGCAGGTGACTGTTCGCGCTGGGAGACTCGCTCTTCACCGATCGCTTCTTCGCGACAATATGCCTCCGGGCGAGGTTCTGCACCACATGGTCATGCACCGTCCGCAGCCAGGCGAGAAACTCCCCTTGCCGCTGTCCTTGGAACTGGTGAAACGAGCGGAGTGCCGCCACATAGGTCTCATGGACAACGTCGCAAGGGTCGATGCGTCCCCCCAATCGCACATCCATTTGACGCGCTGACAAGACTTCCAAGAAGCCGCGAAATCGATCGAGCAATTCTCCCTGGGCGTCCTTTTCTCCCTGCCTCGCCTGATCTAGCAGGGTTTCAAAATCCAACTGCGTGGCAGAATCCATCTGGGTCGTAGTCATGGGCGGCGATTCCGAGAAAAGAAAAAGATCGACCGCAAGTTAAGGTGCCATCCCTCGCAATCTGGGGCGCATTCTCGGGGAAAAACCGAAAATAGCAACAAAAACAGCTCTGTAGAGGGGGCAGGAAAGCGCCGATTTCACTGCACGAGCGGGAGCAGGGCAAACAGAGAGACAGCTGCGATCATGATTTCCGCCACGACCGCCAGCCACATGCGATCTTGCCCCAGCGCAAGAAAGAAGTACCAGATGACGACAACGGGTGAGACAAGCGTCATCAAAGCCAAGCCATACGCGCCCGCCATCAGGATAGGACTCGCGCCGATGCCGCGGCTATCGGCGAGCGACGCCAGCGTGCCGGCCATGAGCAAGAGCAGGTGAACCACTAAATACCACCGTACCCAGTGGTGCGGTTGGCGAGCAACCTCGGCTTTTGGCGTGTCATCTGGCGCGACGACGCGGGGTGGTTCGTAGGGATTGGGAGAGGACATGGGTACTCAATGGGGAAACAACTTCTTCGTCAATGGTCCGCTGCCGCCGTCGCGACGGGCTTCGAGCTCGGCAAAGATGTCGCGCGGTTTGTATTCCAGAATCGTCAGCATGAGCCACACTTGGGCGTGATTCTGATTGGGATCGCCTGCGAAAACGACCGGCGGGTCGGTGTCTTTCACACCGGGTGGTGGTTGCCCCGGTTCCAACGCGTAATAGATAGTGACGAAGCCTTCGTTGCGGCGTTGTCCTGGGGTGAACTCCAGATGCAAAATGTTATGCCAGCGGATGAGCCCGGTCTTCATGACGATCACTTCCACGCCATGCGGCCCAATGATGAGTCTAGGGCGGCGATCCAACAGCATCCACAACGCCCGCGCCATCAACACCACGACCACGACGCCGCCTAAACCAATCCAAATGCTGGGGCCCTGTTCGCCCCAGGCATAGATCAGCACGCTTCCCATCACCATCAACCAAATCACCAACCAGCCAAACGCCGTGGGGCTATTGGCGATGGCAATCGTAGGTAGTTCGTCGCGCGTTCGCATCGAAAGTCATTCGCTCCCAGTCTTTGATTCTACTCCGCTGGCCGTAGGGCGGTGCCGCCTGCCTGTCGCTGACGTTGGTTTTTTCGTAGAGTGATTGCCGCACTACGATGCCGCGAACAATCACCCCTTGAATCTGCCATGGTGGCTTCCGCCGATCTCCCTGCCGCCGTGCGACGCGGCATCCCTTGGATCATTGTGGGGCAGATCGCGTCGCAAGTGATTTCGCTGCTGGCGATTGCCGCCCTGTTTCGTCTGGTGGCTCCGGAAGCGTTTGGTTTGTTTGGCATGGCGCTGCCGTGGATTGTGCTACCGCGCATGCTCGCAACGCTGGGACTAAGCGCCGCCGGCGTGCAGCAACCAACGTTCGCCAGCGAACAGCGCGATACGCTGTTCTGGCTGCAAGCAAGCATGGGCATCGCCTTCTCCTGCCTGGCCGCCTTGCTCGCGCCGCTCGCGAGTTACCTCTATCAGGCTCCTGCGGTCGCGTCGTTGATCGTGACACTGGCACCCACCGTATTCATTGCCAGTCTCGGCGCGACCCATCAAGCGATCTTGGAGCGACAACTGCAAATCGCTCGCGTGACCATGGTTCGTCTCGCCGGCCAGTTACTAGGCGCGATGGCCGCCGTTTGTGTCGCCTGGTACGACGGCCAGCAAAGCGCGCTGGTCGTGCAGCAGTATGGCGAACTGTTAACCCTGGCGATCAGTGCTTGGGTCGCGCATCCGTGGTGGCCAGGCTGGCCCAAGCGTTGGAGCGGCGCGGGGCAATTACTGAACTTTAGCGGCTTCTACTCGTTGAGCAGTCTGCTCTTCGCGCTCACGCAAAGCGCGGACAAATTGCTGCTGGGACTATGGTTGGGAAGCAGTATCGACGGTCAGGCGATGATTGGCGCCTATCAGCAAGCGTATAATCTGATGATGCGCCCCGTGGCGCTCGTCATCACGCCGATCAGTGGCGTACTCTTGCCAGCGTTATCGCGCGCCGCGCACGATCGTCGTCAATTTGCCGAACTCGCCACCGCCGCCTTTCGTCTGGCTGCACTGCTGCTCTTGCCCTGTAGCATCGGCTTGTTTGTCGTCGCTAACGAAGTTATGGACACCCTCGGTGGCGCGTCGCGACAGACGACGGCCATCCTATTAGCAGCACTCGCACCGGCGATCTTCGCCCAAGGTTGGATCAATCTTTGCGGCAGCGCACTTGCCGCGCGCGGACAAACAAAACTCCTCGCCTTCATGGCGTTGATGGTGTTGATCGTGACGTTGCAGGCGTTGGCGGCGGGCTACTGGTTCGGCCTGCAGATTCCCAGTTTCGCGGAAGTTCCTGCCTATGGTGTCGCCTGGGGACTAACGGTGGCGACGCTGCTGCTTCTCGCACCCTACGTTTGGACCATGCTCCGCGCCACCGATCTTTCCCCGATTGTGTTCTTCGTCATGCTTGTTCGGCCCCTGCGAAACTCCCTCTTGATGGGACTGATCGTGCTGTTGGTCCGGTCGCAACTCCCGCTCGATTGGCCTGCAGCGGTCCGATTAGTGGTCCTGATGTTGGTCGGCATGGTAAGCTATGTAGTACTCAGTGGTCCGGATCGAGTCTGGCTCATCAAAACGGTTCGCTCCGGCCGCAGCGCCTAGCGCTATTTCTCTCCTCCTAGCGTTCGCTCAGGGATGGAACCAACAAGGGCTAACTTTTCATGCAAGTGCAATCGGTGGTCGTACTGGGTGGCGGCAGCGCCGGTTTTCTCGCCGCCATCACCATCAAAACCAAACTCCCTGACTTGCGCGTGCAAGTCATTCGCTCCAAAGAGATCGGCATCATAGGTGTCGGTGAAGGGAGCACGCCCACGTTGCCAGCGCATTTGCATGGCTATCTCGGCATCGATCTGGCGCGATTCTATCGCGAAGCACAACCGACCTGGAAGATCGGCATTCGCTTGCTCTGGGGAACGCGGCCCTTCTTCGATTTCTCTTTCAATCCCCAATGCGATACGCGTTATCTCAAGCTCTCTCGCAATACGGCGTACTACTACGGCGATGATTTCACCCACGGCGACGTGGCGTCCTCGCTGATGATCAATGACAAAGCCTTCGTCCGCCAAGACAACGACATTCCGCTGATCGGTCACAATGCGACGTATCATCTCGAAAATGAAAAGTTCGTCGAATTCCTCGAAGCCTACGCCTTGGAGTTGGGCATAGAGATTGTGGACGTCACGGTCGATGCCGTCGAACAAAACGAGCACGGCATTGCCGGTTTGAAACTCGCCAGCGGCACCGTCGTCCAAGGAGATTTGTATATCGATTGCTCCGGCTTTCGCAGCGTGCTGCTGGGCCACGCGCTCCGAGAACCGTATATCAGCTTTAAGTCGAGTTTACTCTGCGATCGCGCGGTACTGGGTAGTTGGCGGCGCGGCGCGGACGAGCCGATCAAGCCCTATACCACCGTCGAAACGATGAATAGTGGTTGGTGTTGGCAAATTGAGCACGAGCATCACATCACGCGCGGCTATGTGCACGCGTCCGATTTTGTGGCGGTCGAAGAGGCCGAGCGGGAACTGCGCGAGAAGAATCCGCGCATCGGCACGACGCGCGTTGTGCCATTTACCACCGGTCGGTACCAGCGCGGCTGGGTCAAGAATGTAGTCGCAATTGGAAACGCTTGCGGATTTGTCGAGCCGTTGGAAAGCACGTCGCTGGGCGTGATCTGTGCCGATTGTCAGGCGGTGACCGAAAGTCTCCGCGATAGCGACCGCCGCCTCACGCCATCGTATGCCGCCGCTTACAACAATCGCAACGCGCGCTCGTGGGATACCATCCGGCAGTTTCTGGCGATTCATTACAGATACAACACGCGTCTGGATACGCCGTTTTGGCGGGCCTGTCGTGCGGATGTCGACATTGCTGGTGCTGCACCAATTGTCGAGTACTATCAGCAAAATGGTCCCAGCACCATGTGGCGCGATTCGCTCATCGACCCCGTCGATCAATTCAAATACGACGGCTACTTGACCATGCTCATCGGGCAACAAGTCCCCTACGCGACGAAGTTCGAACCGTCGCCGGAAGAACTGGCGATGTGGCGGCAGATTCAAGCTCACAACCGCACGCGGGGCGAAACGGGCATGAGTGTCGCCGAGGCGTTGGCGGTGATCCGTCTGCCGAACTGGCATTGGGACCCGAATTTCTACCGCCAGGTCTACGCTCATCCGAGCGGTTCGTGACTTGCCTTAAGGCCTTCCAACGGTCACAATCAAGATGCGGGCCGGGTTTGGCCGATACCCGCTAGCAAGAGTTGTAAAACACCGATCTCGCGGATCTTTCATGCGGATAGTGGTCGCTTTATTTCGAAGTTCGTTGCTCACCAAAGCCGCGCTGGCATCCATCGTGTTGCATGCGCTCGCGTTGTCGGCGCTCGCCTACGTGCATGTTTTCAGCGAGCTTTCGCCACAACTCCTGGTGGTGCAACGTGATCCGTTGGCAGGCGAGCAGCGCGTGATCGAGTTCCGTCTCTCGCAACCTGCGCCCGATGTTCCGCCGGTTCCCGATCAGCCGCCTGTCGATTCGCCTGTGGTGGTCACGCCCGAAGGTGCACAAGTCGAGCAGCACGTCTACATCGACAAGAGCACGGCGGAAGTGATGGAGGAACCCACCACGACACCCCCTAATCCGTCAGCCACGTTGCACCTGCAAACTTTGCGGCAATTGGCGGAAGAACATCGCCTGGCGCGCACCCAACCCAAGCAAGCCGTGGCGCAGCCTAAGCACGAGTCTCACGATCAACCACGCATCGAGCGGACGCCGCCGGCCTCCCGTCCTTCTCCAGCAGCCGTCGCCCAACAAATCGGCGTGACCCGTTCCGCGAAGATTCACAATCACCGCCCGCCGCGTTACCCCGATCTGGCCAAGCGCAATCGTTGGGGTGGCAACGTGTTGCTCAAGCTGTCGATCGATGCGGAAGGGAACGTCTCCCACGTGGATGTCGTGCGTTCCAGCGGCCATGCTCTGCTCGATGGCGAAGCGGTTAGTGCGGTCAAAATCTGGGTCTTCTCCCCCGCCCTCGCCAACGGCCAACCAGTTGCCAGCGAAGAGTATCAAGAGATTATCTTCACGCCGTGACCGCAGCGCCGGCCTCTCATCGGTTTGGTGAAAGCAGCTTGCTTCACCAGAACCACCTACGACTAGGATTCTCTAATCCGCCGTAGAACCGCAACGAGGATCGGCATTGAGAAGTTGCAACAACGTTTGCAACTCGGCCATGTACGGCTCGTAGAACGCGACGTCGTGAAAGGCTTGCGAACCGGCATCCGCGGCGCGGCGACGAACTTCCTCCGTGGCGCGAGCGATCAATTGCAAGCGATCGGCAGGCGATGCGCAGAGATCGAGATGACCAGGCGAAGGACCGAGCGCATCCAAGACTTTTTCCGCCAAGACCGCGTCATCGTTCTCGATGCGCGCGGCGACTCGTTCCAACACGTTGTTGAAGATCCACCCGGCAGGTGTCCAGGCGGCACGTTCGTTGACTTGCAGTGTGCCTGCCATGCGCCGATCGACCTGGGGACGATGAGATGAGAGAGGTATTTTCGTTGGTTATAAACCGTTGATTATGGTTTGACTATGGGCGAACCAGTGGTCATCAGTCGCTACAACGTCAATTAAGATCGTGCCCTATCGCGGCGCTCAATAGCCAACCCGGGTCAGGCTCGGCTGGCCTGACCACCATGCCTAACGCTTAGGCAGCGCCACCCCTGGCTTTTCCGCCAAACTCGTGGGGGGGAGCATGCCGAGATAGGCCATCAAGTCGGAGATCTCAATCAGCGTCAGTTCGTTCAGCAATCCTTCCGGCATGGCGGAAATCTTGCTCGGTACGATCGAATCGATGTCGGCTTCGGCGATCGCCACCTTCTGTCCGGTGGCTTGCAATACGATGGTTTCGCCAGCGGCACCCGGGGCCACAATGCCCGTGAAGGTGCGACCATCGGTCGTGATGACCGACTTCGAGGCGTATTGATCCGACACCACATGCGAGGGATAGAGAATCGCTTCCAAGACTTCCTTCTTCATGAAGCGTTTGCTGATGCTGGTAAGATCGGGACCCAGTCGCTCGCCGACATCACCTTTGCGATGGCATTTCACGCACTGGGCTTTAGCGAACACTTCGGCACCCTTCTCGATGGAGCCGCTGCGTCCTTCCTCGTTACCAAGGTGCGTGATGATCTCACTCAGTTGCCACTTCGTTCCCTCAGGCGGTTTGGGGAGTTCGGCGGCGGGACGATCGGGATACTTGGCGGCAAACCAGGCTTGCCAGGCAGCGAGTTTGGTATCGAGATCGTCATCCTCTTCGCCCACCGTTTCACCCGTCCACCAACGCAGCAGATTGATGGCGTGTTCGCCACCCTGATCCTTGAGCAATAGCCCGCGGAGAATCACCTGACGATACGGTTCGGAGTCTTCCGGCAACTGATCGACGGTCGCCAAACGCTTGAGCACTTCGACGGCGAGCGGGCCTTCCATGACCGGCAAACTGTTGACCAGATACGGCCAGTTAGTTTCGTTGGGGCGTTGCGCCAAGCCAATCGTTACGGCAGCGCGACGCTCGGGATCGCGATCGTACACTTCGCGCAGATACTCATATGCTTCGTCGCGATCGCTGCGCGCCAGCACCGCGATGATTCCGACCTTCAACTTGATCGAAGGATCATCAATGTTGGTGGCGATGGTGCGATCGATCTGCTTTAAGTTCTCGAACGTTTCGTCATCGATATCCTTGGGCAACTTATACAGTGCGCCCAGCGCCGCGTTGGGCCACTCCGGACCTTTGGAAAGCACCAGACGGGCTTCTTCCTCGGTCAAGCCTTTGGCGAAGTCGCGGGCGACATTCTGGACGAAGGGAGCATAGGCCGCGGCGCCTTTTTGCTTCTGAGCGAGTTCGTAGAATTTGAGCAACTCGAATTTCTGTTCCGGCTGCCAGCCATTCTCCAAGAACCGCAAGTGCATCGCGACGTGCAGTTTCTCGACGTTATCCGCGTCGGACTTCAGATAGTTCAAATAGCGATCCATGATTTCGTCGGCTTGCAGACAAGCGAGCAAACGCATCAGTTCGCGATTCATCGTGGGATTGCCAGCGGGGAATTCCTCGACAATCAGGGCCTTGAAGTCCGGCAAATCATCCGGCTTGAGTTCGCCGCGCTCGATCGCCACTTGCGTGACGCGGAGCATATCGACGAAGTCCTGATCGGTGACGAAGTCTTGCATCGCCTTGGTGATGCTGGCGACCACCGCCAGCGAGTTATCGCGCGACGGTTCAGTAATGCAAAGCGCTAAACTGCCTTGAATCAGCACGCGATGCTCTTCACTAGCGAGAACGTCCTCGCGCCACTCTTCGGTCGGCAGTTGCTCCAGCAAGCGCCGTGCGGCATAGGCGAGCATGCGATCGTCGGAGGCGATGAGTTCGATAACTTTATCCGCAGGTGCTTTCTGGCCGGCGCGTACCAACGCTTCGCAAGCCTTGCGGCGCACGTTGCGATCGCCATCGGCGAACATTTCCACGAGACGCTTTTGGGTTTCTTCGTCGGGGTAGATGCCCATCAAGTCGGCCGCCTTGGCGCGCACGACTTCGCTCTTTTCCTTCGACAATTTGATGAGCAAGTCAGCAGTGGGCACGGGGCCAAATAGATGCATCAGATCCATCGCGCGAGCACGATAGTGAGGCGGATTGGCGGTGCTGATCGCCACGCCGATTACCGCCGGATCCCAATCTTGACCCAGGCTGCGCTTCACGGCGGCGATCTTCTGCCGCGCCCAGGCGCTATTCATTTGCGGCTGACGAATAGCAGCGCCAATGCCGGTTCCCAGATTCGTCATCGATTCGGGAACCTTGCCTTGCCAACGAACACGATACACGCCGCCGCTGGTGCCGCGACCACCGGTGATGAAATACAGATTGCCATCGGGGCCGATATCGACATCGGTCACGTTGAGCGGATTGCCAGATAGAAACACTTCCGTCGTGGCGGTGTAGGAAGCGCCGTTGCGCTTGGTTTTCACCGACAGGATGCGACCTTCCGACCAATCGGCCAGAAACATCGCGCCGTGGTAACGGGTCGGAAACATGAAGTGATCGTACACCACGCCACCTGTCGGCGAACCGCGACCGGTGTCAGCGATGGGTGGCGTAACATCGACAAAGTATTCTGGCCACCACGACCAACCGCTACGCCAGCCGTACTCACCACCGGGAACCATGTGCAGGATTTGCGTCGGGCGATACCACGGCGCGCCTTCCTCGGTTTCCATGTCCGATTCGTGCGCGAAGAGTTCCCCTTCGGAGTTGAAGAACAGATCGTACGAATTGCGCAATCCGCCTGCGAAGCGTTGCACCACCGTGCCGTCGATATCGGTGCGCAGGATCGTGCCGCCAGGCGTTTTGATGCCGATCGCGTGCCCGCCTGGATCTTCGTACCGCGGCACGACATCCCCTTCATAGAAGTTGCGGTGTGGACTTTCGGGATCGATCTCTTTGGCAACGCTGGAATGATTACCGACATTGATGTAGAGCAAGCCATCGGGGCCGAGCGTCAATCCGTGAGGACCATGTTCGCCGGGCGGGCCATCGAACTTGAGGATGGTTTTGATGGTTTCCAAGGTGCCGTCGCGATCGGCATCCGATAAGCGATACAGGGCCGAGCCATCGGGGCCATCGGCAATCGCGAACACATCGCCATTGAGCGCTAGCAAACCTTGGCAGTTCTTTACCTTGTCGCAATAGTTGCGGACTTTATCGAGTTGGCCGTCGTTCTTGCTATCGTAAATGAGCAGCAGTGGCCCACCTTCGCGCGATGCCATGATATGCCCAAATTCGTTAAACGCCATGGCGATGAGCGAGCCGGTTTCATCGGGATCGACAACGCGTTGCACTTCGAATTCTTCGTTGATCTGGAAGCGTCCCGCTTTGTGGCGTTCCTCGCTGGCGACCCCTTCTTCCAAATCCCAAGGCGCGGTATCGCCCAAGCGACCGAAGACTTGTGCGCGGTCCCAACGCGAATCGTTGTAGACTGTCGAGTTCCAGAGCGGCAGCGCGCCGGTCGATGTCACCCAGGTGCCATCGGTGGAATGCGAGATCCACTTGTTATTCTCTTGAATCATCACACGCGCGGCCAGCGCGGCGGTGGTGCCATTGCGATTGGTCACCTTCAGCGCGATGGTGTTGCGGCCACGCGTGAGGAAGCGTGCGATGTCATAGCGCGTGAGATTCTTCGTCATCTCGCCCGTGCCGATGCGTTTGCCGTTGACGTACAGTTCGTAGAAGTCATCGGCAATGAGCGTCACCTGACCGGCAGTTGGCGCTCGCAGCGTGAAGCTCTTGCGGAAGTACGCGGCAGATTGCGGCACCGCATCCTTCTTGTGCTCTGGCGTCCAGATCCACTCCGCCTCTTGGCCCGGCGCAGTACCGGGAAGCAACGAGAGCATGGCCCAGGCGACTAGTCCGCCGACGAGCCAGATCAACCAGCTCTGCGTGCGCGAACTGTTGATGCGAAACTGACTAGAAACTCGTTCGCCTTCCATAGCGACCTCGCAAGTCTTCGTGAGACGGATTCCCGCCATCTCGTTGGTGCCATGACGACCCATGTGGGCAACGTTCGCCCTTCGCCACGGCGCGCTGGTAGCAGCGCCAGTTGCGGACTTTACCAAGCACCCCCACTTTCAATCAACAGCGATTTTTTGGGGAAGGCGCTCGATGCTAGCAAACGACCGCTGATTAATCGTCGTGACTGCTGGGATCACCAACCCGTCGGAGGTATTCCGCCAGGCGTGCTTGTAGATCGAGCAAGTCTTGCCACTGGGTAAAATCCAGCGTCACACGTTGCCCGCGCCGTTCCGGCTCGACCGTGGAGAGAAGTTGCCGAATCCGAATGTGGAAGAAGTCGAGCAATTCCGAAAGCTGCGCCGCCTGGCTGGGACTAAGGCGATCGGGCAACTCTGGCGGTTCCATGGTGTGAAACGCCGCTTGCAATTCATCATCGTCACCGTTGGCTAATTCGAAGTGTTGCGATTGCGCGCGGGAGAGCAACGGCTCGTCTTCGGGCATCATCGTCCCTTCGTCATCCTCAGCCCGTTGGTTCTGACTGCGGAACTTCGCTAGGCGTTCGGCGATTTCCTCGCGCGAGCCAAATAGCAATACCGAGCGGCCAACCGCAATCATATCGCCATGACGCAAGATGCGAAGTTGAATGTCTTCGCCGTTGACTTTGGTGCCATTGGTGCTTTCGAGATCGGTCAACACCAGCCGCTGATTGTCTTCTTGGATCTTGATGTGATAGCGACTGACGCGCTCATCGTTGAGCTGGATGCTATTCCCTTCCTCGCGGCCGATAGTGACGGGCGTGAGAAGGTCGTCGAACTTCCGCCCCCGATCGGCACCGTCGAGAACGCGCAAAGTGATTCGGGTCATCGCCGGTCGCTCAAGAAAGTTCTGCCGAGGGCACTCCCCTCTGCTCCGGGTCCTATCTTAACATGCCGTCAACACACTTGCGCAGCCAGTAGACGGATAAAAATGCGGTCGTCTGGGTCACATCGCCAGCGGAATGACGGGAATAGCTTGCCCCGCGAGATAGGTTTTTTCGCCGCTGGCGAAACAGGCCAAGGCATTGGCAGCGGCCAGCGTCCGTAGATCCGCCGAGCCTTGCCAGGGGAGCAAAGTGACTTCGTCGCCTGCTTCGTTGTACCGTAGGACGGCGGGAAAATAGGTGTGGCGATCGTCGCGCTGCGTGTAGTCAGCCGTCAAGCGGGCGGAGCGCGGAGCATCGGCGTTCGTTGATCGGCCCGCCAGTCGATCCAAAGCCATTCGTACAAAGAGCCCAAAGCAAACCAGACTACTGACCGGATTTCCAGGCAGCCCGAAGACCAAAGTTACACGGCCGTTCTCCTGCTCCGTCGAGACGCCAAACCAAATCGGCTTCCCCGGCTTGAGATTCACCTTATGGAAGATTTGCCGCACGCCGAGTTCCTGCAGCGTGTGCGGCACCAGATCCAACACGCCTGCGGAAACACCACCCGACAGGATCAGCACCTCGGCGGCTAGGCCCCGCGTTATCTTGGACCGAAGATCCGCTTCCGTATCGCGCGCGATGCCGAGATCGAGCACCTCCGCACCTGCCGCTTGCGCCAATGCAGCGAGCATGGGCCCATTGCTGTTGCGGATTTGACCCGGCGCGGGGACGTTGTCGGCTGCCACGAGTTCATCACCAGTCGAAATCACTGCCACGCGCGGGCGCTTGATCACAGGCACTTGAATTCGCCCCACCTCAGCCAGCAGACCGATTTCAATCGGCCGCAAACGTTGACCGGTAGGCAGGACGACTTCTCCGCGATGCATGGCGGCGGCTTGTCGTAAGATGTTTTGATTAACGCGCGCGGTGGCGTCGATGCGAACTTGCTCCCCTTGCAGTTGCGTCCGTTCGATCATCACCACGGCATCGGCCCCGGAAGGCAGCGGCGCGCCAGTCATGATGCGAATCGCAGTACCCGTAAGCACAGACTGCGAAGCGAGTTGCCCAGCCGTGACTTCTTCCAGTACGCGCAACGTTGCGCCGGGCTGCGACACATCGCTCGCTAACACCGCATAGCCATCGACTAGCGATTTATCCCAAGGTGGTGAATCAATATCGCTGGCGATATCTTCCGCTAGCGTGCAACCCAGCGCATCGGGCAGCGCTCGCGTTTCGCTCGCCAGCGGCACGGTATGTTGCAAAATCGCGTCTTGAGCAGCGGAGACCGTAAGCATGGCCTGCATAATAAATGGTTGTCGCTGCCTGGGGTAGGCATCCTCCTGTTTCGATCTTGGACCTTTGACACGACTGGGATATGCTTGCCCCCTAGGATGATGCCAGCCTGACGCCGTTGGGCTCGAAAAACCATCGCGAGGAGGAAAACGCCATGTCAGCGGAAAATATCGCGTCTCATGCGGACCTGCAAGCAATCATCGATCAACGCTTGGACCAGCTCGATCGAGCGCTGTTGGGATTGCTGCCGCGGAGCGAACGCCTGGCAATCATGGCGCAAGTGGAACTGCAGGTTCGCAACCAAGGCGATGCCAATCCGCGGTTGTCGTTGGAACCAGCGACCACGCCAGTGCTGACTACAACAGGCGAACCTACCACCACGCGCGGCAAACGCTCGCGCATGGCTCTCACGGCGGGCGTGCTTGGCATTGTCGCCATCGTGTTGATGCTGGCTTCGCCTGTGGGATTTGTCCTGCTTTCCGTTGTGAGCGACGCGCTCGATGAAACCTTCGCCATGATGCTCTTTGTGGGCGGCGTGGCTCTCTTGGCGACAACGGGTGCTCTGGCGGTGACGTTGGGAATTACCGCGCTGGTGCGTTTGGCGCGCAGCCATAGTCCGCGCCGGGGTCATGGCTGGGCGATTACTGGGCTCTGCACGGGACCCTTGCCGATGTTGCTTGGCGGAGCGGGACTATTGATGCTCGGATCGCAAGTCACCGGATACGTTTCGAGTCAGCCCGCCAGCTATGTATCGCCACCCTCCTCCGTCACGATCAGCAGTTCGCCCTACGCGTCGCCTTCCGTAGATAACTCCAGCGGAAATTGCTACGTAGCGACTCCCCCTTTGCCGCCGGCATTGCCACCGGGCAACTGGCAATCCAGCGAACCTTACGCCTCAACCCCCATGCCAACGCCGCCCACAGCGCCAACGGCGGAAGCGGCGGAAGCGGCGGAAGCGGTTCCCTCGGTGAAGCAGACGACCGCGAGTGTCGAAACAACGCCAGCGACCGCCAAACCGGCGCCAGCTTCCATCGAAACAACGCTTACCCCCGCTAAGCCGGCAGAGCCTGTCGAGACGGCCGAGAAGAGCGACGAGAGCGGAACCAAGCCCCGCTAGAGCCGGACGAGCGGAATGGAGGCCGAATCTATTGGAGGACGGGTGCTTTTACTCGTCCTTTTTCTGTACCTGGGGGCGAGGAACCCGTGCCGCTTACACCCCACTTTACCCTCCTCGCCTGCTTGATTGACAAGGCTAGGTGTAATCGATCAAGATGATGAACACGCCCCTTTAGCTGGCCAGGGCTGACTTTTCGTACTTTTGGCTGGCTGGATGTCGCATGCGGGTTGGCCTTCGATTGGCAGTAGGTCGCAGAGAAGAGGTATCGCTGCGCGGGACGTTCGTTCCCGAAGTCACCTGCTAAGGATCGATTTTCAGGCTTCTCGCCCGCACAGCGCTCCTGGTCTCGGCTCGCAGCGAAAGAGGATAATTTCCATGGCACGTAAGGAAGATTTCACGCAGATTCTGCTGCGCCGCGGGATCGTTAGCGCCGAACAGCTGCGCGAGGCCGATCAGATGGCGGCCCGTGACCACAAGCTGCAAGCCTCAGACGCTTTAATCAAGCTCGGCTATGCCTCTGGCGAGGACGTGATGCGGGCGCTCGCCCAGCAACACGGGATGGATTACATCGACTTGCGGGAAGTCACGATTCCCGATTCGGTCATCGAATTGGTGCCCGAATCGGTCGCCCGCGAAAACGTCGTTCTGCCTCTGGCGGGGGATGAAGACGCCATCAAAATCATCGCTAGCAATCCAAACGATCTGGAAACAGTCGATAAGCTCCGCTTCATCCTCAATCGCCGCATCGACCTGGCGTTGGCCCCCTGCGAGAACATTCTCGAAGCTATCAACCGCTACTACGGCCAAATCGAAGGCGAATCGGCGGACTCGATTCTGCAAGAGTTTACCGATACGGCCATCGATTTCACCGCGACGGACAACGATCCGGGGGGGAGCGACGAGTCGATCGACGAGAATAGCGCGCCGGTGGTGAAGCTCGTCCAGCTCATGATCGCCGAGGCGGTGCAAACACGGGCCTCGGATATCCACGTCGAGCCCTTTGAAGATCGGGTGCGGATTCGGTACCGGATCGACGGCGTGTTGGTGGAGCGCGATTGCCCCCCCCGTCGGATGTTGGGACCACTGATCTCCCGCATCAAGATTCTCGCCAAGATGGATATCGCCGAACGTCGCCGCCCCCAAGACGGGCGTATCAAAGTGACGGCAGCCGACAAGGACATGGATCTTCGTGTCAGCATCATTCCGACCAACCACGGGCAGTCGGTCGTGATGCGTTTGCTGGACAAGGACAATATCAAAGTCGGCGTCCGGCAGTTGGGTTTCTCGGAAGAAAACTTCCAGCAGTTCCAGAGTTTGATCAAACGGCCCAACGGCATTGTACTGGTAACCGGACCCACCGGTTCGGGGAAGACGACGACGCTCTACGCAGCGCTCAACGCGCTCAATCGTCCCGACCGCAAAATCATTACCGCCGAGGATCCGGTCGAATATTACCTCCCCGGCATCAATCAGGTGGAAGTGAAACACAACATCGGTCTGGATTTCGCGCGCATTATTCGCGCGATGTTGCGGCAGGCTCCGAATATCATCCTGGTGGGTGAAATGCGTGATGCGGAGACGGCGTCGATGGGAATTCAGGCTTCTCTTACTGGACACTTGGTATTCAGTACGCTACATACGAACGATGCGCCCAGTGCTGTAACACGCATGACCGACATGGGAGTGGCCAATTATCTGGTCGCTAGCTCCGTGATTGCGGTTTTGGCACAGCGTTTGGTGCGCGTGGTGTGCCCGAAATGCAAGCGGCAGTTCGCCCCCCATCAGACGGTAATCGACGACGCTGGCATCCCTATGGAACTAGCTAAGACGGCTACCTTCGCTAAGGGGTCCGGTTGCTCGCATTGCCAGAAGAGCGGCTATCGAGGACGCATCGGCATCTACGAACTGATGCCCATGACTTCGAAGATTCGCGACTACATTTTCAAGAACGAATCGTCGCAGGAAATACGCAAAGGAGCCATTGCGCAAGGGATGAAGACGTTGTACGTCGATGGTATCCGCAAGGTTTGTCGCGGCATCACGACCATGGAAGAAGTGTATCGCAACGCCAAGCGGACGGAGCAAGATGTACTTGCGCTCAACCAATTGATTGGGACGACCTAGAGGAGCCTGCTATCCAATGGTGGGGTGCGTCCTTTCGACGACACCTACTACGTCGTTCGACGATTTGTCGGCAGTAGCTCCCCACCATCCCCAAGCGTCAGTGCGGCTTCCGCAAGACACATCAGTTCTCCTCTATTCGTTCGATCATGTTCTCTTTTTGCCACATTGTTTGTGTCTTTGACGTAACCACCGAATAATCTTCGTAGCGGACGTTCGACAGCATACTGTCAACGCGGGAAGCCATGTCACAAGTTCAACAAATCCTGATCGATAAACTCCTCTCGGCTGCTGTGAAGCAGGGGGCGAGCGATATTCATATTGCCACGGGGCAACCGCCGGTGTTCCGTCTGCATGGTCGCATGCGGAAGTTGGAGACGAAGACGCTGGAAGCGGAGGATACGGTCGCGTTGATGAAAAGCATCGCGCCCGAACGTTGCCAGCGGGAACTGCAAGAGAACGGCAGTAGCGACTTTGGTTTCGCGTTTGGCGACTTAGCGCGATTTCGCGTTTCGATCTTCAAGCAGCGCGGCCATGTGGGCATGGTGCTGCGGCAGATTCCCAATAAGTTGCTGACGCTCGAACAACTCGGCCTGCCAGAGATCGTGAAGAAGTTGTGCATGCGGCCGCGCGGTTTGTTCTTGGTGACCGGACCGACCGGTTCCGGCAAGAGCACCACGCTCGCGTCGATGATTAACTACATCAACGATACGGTCGATCACCATATTATCACCATCGAAGACCCGATCGAGTTCTATCACTATCACAAGAAGTCGACGGTCAATCAGCGCGAAGTGCACGTCGATGTGCCCAGCTTCGCCGAGGCGATTCGTCGTGCTTTGCGGCAAGACCCGGACGTGATTCTCGTCGGTGAAATGCGCGATTTGGAAACGATCGAGTCGGCCATTAGCGCCGCGGAAACAGGCCACGTGGTGTTCGGCACGCTGCACACCAACAGCGCGCAGGGAACCATTAATCGTATTATCGACGCCTTTCCAGCCAACTTGCAGGAACAGGTGCGTACGCAGCTTTCGACATCGATTATTTCCGTGATCGCCCAAACGCTGATCCCTAAGATCGGCGGCGGTCGTGTGGCGGCTTATGAAATCCTGGTGGTGACTTCGGCCATCTCCAACTTGATTCGCGAAAACAAAACGTTCCGTATTAACTCGGCCATTCAGACCGGTGCCAAGCACGGCATGATCTTGATGGACGACGCCTTGTTTCGGATTTGGCGGGAAGAGAAAGCGACCGCCGAGGACGTGCTCGCCAAGGCGCAGAATACGGACGAACTAGCGCGACGCATCGCCAACGCGCGGCGCGGCGTGTTCGACGACGACCAAGACACCGCCGCCAAAACACCAGGCGATGGGCATGGACATTGATACTTAAATACACAGATACACAGACACATAGTACTCATCACGCTCCGCGTGATGGGAGTTGACTGACAATTTAGCAGCTACGAATGAGCAGCTAACAGTAGGTTATACGAACAAGCATCACGCGGAGCGTGATGAGTACTTTAGGGTACGTTGGTGAACAGGGCATCGCGCGGAGCGTGATGAGCACTTTGGCATATCCGTTCGGTTTTCGGCACGACTCCTCTCCTTCTATTTACTTCTTTTTCGCATTTGGATAGCTCTCGCTGCGCGCTTTGGGCGAGAGTGTCACGATGCTGGCGTAATCTGGGTGATTTATGGCAGTGCGACGTATCGGTCAAATCCTGGTTGATCTCGGTTTTATCACCGACGAGCAGCTCGAGGTGTTGCTGGAGGAAAAGGAGCAACATCCCGAAGTGCTCCTCGGCAAGATCGCCGAAGAGATGGGATTGGTGACCGATGAGCAAGTCGCACAAGCGCTCGCCGAACAGATGGCGCTGCAAGTCATCGTGCTCGGGGACCTGACGATTCCGGCCGAAGTCCTGAGCCAAGTTTCAAGCTTGATGGCGGAACAATACCGCGTCATTCCCGTTGCGCACGATGGTCGCAAGCTCACGATTGCGACTTGCGACCCGCAGAATTTGCGGATTCAAGACGAATTGCAGACCTACCTCGGCAAAGAGGTCCGCTTGGTGGTGGCGACCGAGCGCGATGTTAAAGCAGCGCTGGTTAAGTATTACATCGACGCCGGCGAAAGCATCGGCGACATCATTAAAGACCTGGAAGATGACAAGAAGCTGCTGGAAGCGGCGGCCGCGATCAGTCAGTCCGGCCCCATCAAGCTGGACGATGTCAACTCGCTGGTCGATAGCGCGCCGGTTCGCAAGCTGCTGAACATGGTGCTCTTGCTCGCGATTAAAGATCACGCCAGCGATATTCACTTCGAGCCTTTTGAAGACGAGTTCCGCATCCGCATCAAGGCGGATGGCGTGTTGTACGAAATGGTGCCGCCGCCACGCCACCTGGCGTTCGCGATCACGACTCGCATCAAAGTCATGGCGAATCTCGATATCGCCGAGCGGCGGTTGCCGCAAGACGGTCGTATCGAATTGGAAATCGGCGGGCATCCGGTCGACTTGCGCGTGAGCGTGCTGCCGACGATGTTCGGCGAGAGCGTCGTTATGCGGTTGCTCGATCGCTCGGTCGTCTCGCTCGACTTGAACAAAGTCGGCATGGATGCGGCGATCATGAAAGAATTCCGCAGCGTCATCGATCGGCCCAACGGCATCGTCCTGGTGACCGGCCCCACCGGTTCTGGCAAGACCACCACGCTTTACTCCGCGTTGAGCGAACTCAATCACATCTCCGATAAGCTCATCACCACCGAAGATCCGGTGGAGTACGACATCGACGGCATCATTCAAATCCCGATCGATCACGACATCGGCGTTACGTTTGCTTCTTGCTTGCGGGCGATTTTGCGACAGGATCCCGACATTATCCTCGTCGGCGAAATTCGCGATTTGGAAACAGCCGAAATCGCCGTGCAGGCGTCGCTGACGGGGCACATGGTGTTTAGCACGTTGCACACCAACGACGCTCCCAGCACGGTGACGCGCATGAAGGACATGGGTGTGCCGACGTTTTTGATCACCGCCACGGTGGAAGCGATCTTGGCGCAACGTTTGGTGCGTCGCGTCTGCGCGAACTGCCGCGAAGAAACCGCACCGCACGAAGATTTGTTGTACGAAGTGGGACTCACGCGCGAGAGTCTGGGCGACAAGAAGTTCTTCCGCGGCAAGGGATGCGACTTCTGCAACAACACCGGCTACAAGGGACGCGTCGGTTTGTTCGAGCTGATGATTATGAACGACGACTTGCGCGAGCTGATCATGCAGAACGCGCCGGTTGATGAACTGCGGCGCGTGGCGCAAACCTTCGGCATGATTTCGCTCCGCGACGCCGGGATGAACTTCGCCTACCAAGGGGTAACCACGCTGGATGAAGTGGTCCGCGAGACCATTTTGGACGCGTAAACGTTCTCGAGAAATACGTCAGACGATTCGATTTCAGACCATTGTTCGATCTAGCATTTTGGAAATCAGAGGCTCGCCATGCCTAGTTATCAATTTGAAGCGATGGACGCCACGGGACAAGAAATCCGTGACGTCATTGAAGCGCCAACCGAGGAAGAGGCCCAGGCTACGATTCGCCAGATGGGCTACTTTGTCACGCGGATCTCGGTCAAGAAGAGTCGCGCGGCAGGTGGCACTGGCGAAAAGGTCGTCAAGAAGAAGCGCGGCGGTGCCTTTACGATCGGCGGTGCCAGCAGCCGCATGATCACCGCGTTCACGCGCCAGCTTTCCATCTTGCAGGATGCCGGTCTGCCGATTCTGCGCAGCCTTCGCATCCTGGAAGAGCAACAAAAGCCTGGCAAGCTCAAAAACGCGCTGATGGATGTGTGCGACGAAATTGAAACCGGTTCGACACTCTCGGAAGCGATGGCGAAAAGCCCCAAGGTGTTCAACCGCTTGTACGTGAACATGATCAAGGCAGGTGAAGCGGGCGGTGCTTTGGAACTCATCTTGCAACGCCTGGCCGACTTCATGGAGCGGTCGCAAGCCCTTAAACGCAAAGTGCAAGGGGCGATGATTTATCCCTGCGTGGTCATCACCGTCGCGGTGGGTATTTTGACGTTCATTATGATCTCGATCGTGCCGACCTTTGAAAAGATGTTCAAAGAATTCGAGCTCGAATTGCCTGCGCCTACCAAGCTGCTGATCGCGATCAGCCAAACGGTGGTGGCCCTGTGGTGGGCGATTCCGCTGTTTCCCGTCGGCGTGTGGTTGTCGGTGAAACTGCTGCGAAAGTTCTCTTTCGGGCGGATGGGTTGGGATCTATTCATTTTGAAATTACCGATCGCGGGCGGCTTGATCGAGAAGAATATTCTCGCCCGCACCACGCGAACTTTGGGAACACTGGTGGCTTCCGGCGTGCCGATTTTGGAAGGGTTGAACATCACGCGCGAAACGGCAGGCAACGCCATGTTCGAGCGGCTGTACGGCAAAGTCAGCGAAGCGATTCGCGAAGGCGAAACCATCGCCCGGCCGATGAAGGCGAACTGTCGCCCTGCATTCCATCCGATGGCGCTGTTCTTCTGGTGCGCGCTGGGACCAGCGTTGATGTCGCCGATCGTGCTGCCCGCGCTTCGCCTCGAAGGGATCGCGCAGATCATCATGCCGATTTTGCTCGTCTCGGGCATTCTCGGTGGATTGTGGTACTTCATGAAGTTCAAGCATCGCGTCGTGGATGAACTGGTGGTGAACATGATCGACGTCGGCGAGGAAACAGGCGAGCTCG
Organism: Pirellulaceae bacterium; assembly: GCA_041752355.1. GTDB lineage: Bacteria > Planctomycetota > Planctomycetia > Pirellulales > Pirellulaceae > JAEZGD01. Next base: position 25,793 of record JBGSHH010000001.1, read on the forward strand.
ACACGATGTTGTACAAAGTCGCCGACACTTACGACGACGAAGTAAAAACGCTGACCGATGGTTTGATGGCCATGATGGAACCGCTGATGATCGTGTTCCTCGGTGGCGCGGTCGGCTTCATTGTGATTTCGCTCTTTATGCCACTGGTCAGTTTGATTACGAACCTGTCGGGCTGAGTTTGGTCGGCACTACAAGCACATTCACACCCTGTATTCGGAGAAGGGGTTATGAGAAAGTCTCGAGTCCAACAAACACGCGGTTTCACGCTAGTGGAACTGCTGGTGGTGATCACTATCATCGGCATCCTGATCGCGATCCTGGTGCCGGCGGTGCAGGCTGCTCGTTTGGCCGCCAAACGAATGGTGATCACGACGGAGCTCGCCTCGCTTTCGCAGGCGTGCGAAGCGTATAAGAACTCCGTGGGTGATTATCCCCCCAACTTTAACAACGCGGCGCTGTTGAATCGGCATTTGTCGAAGCGGCAGCGTTTGGCACCGGCACAACTGACGCAGTTTGCGGCGTTCGTTCAAGGTGGCGCGACGCCGATCGATCCTTGTGAGGCATTGCCGTTTTGGCTCGGCGCGCAAAGCACCAATGGCAGCTTGCACAACAACCCCGTCGTGCCGCTGCAAACAGGTGCCATCGCGAGTCGCTCGGGCGAACCCAAATCGTTCTTTGAATTTGACGCGAGTCGCTTAATCGATCGTGACAACGATGGCTGGTACGAATACGCTGCCCCTGGCACCAACGGCGCGCCGTATGTGCTCTTCGATAGCCGCTCGTATGCCAACTACACGACCAACACCGTCGCCATCGGCACGGTCAATGGCGAAGATCGCGGCAACACCAAGCCCTATTTGGCGGCTTCGCCACCCAATAGCTTCGTGGAGCCCACGCGGTTCCAAATCCTTTCGTCAGGGCTGGACGGCAAGTTCGGCGGTGGTGGCGTGGCCTATCCGACCGGCCCTTATACCGTTGACGATCGCGACAACCAAACGAACTTTACCGACGGCAAGACTCTCCTGGACGCCATTCCATGAACCTCCGCACTACCTATCTGCGTTTGAATCTCGCGCGGTCGGTTCGCGCGGCGTTTACGCTGGTCGAACTGCTGGCGGTGATTACGATCATCGGCATCTTGGCTTCGATGGCGCTAATGGCGCTGGTCGGTGCCGCCGAGACCGCCCGCGCCGATCGCACCACCGCGCAAATCACCAAGCTGCACGAGTTGGTGATGAACCGCTACGACGGCTATCGCGAGCGCCCGCTGCCGATGCGTATTCCACCAGGGACGCAACCGCAAGCCGCCGCGCAGCAGCGTTTATTCGCGACCTGGGAATTGATGCGGATGGAATTGCCTGAACGCAAAAGCGATGTTATTGCCGGTGCGGTGTTCCTCAAAACGCCAGCGGGCGCAGCGCTGCAGCCTTCCATGTGGCAGGCGTATCGTCGCCGCGCGGAAGCGTTGTGTGGCGCGAGTTGGCAAGATGACACCGCCGGTTGGACGCCTGCCTATCAAGGGGCGGAATGTTTGTACCTGATCGTCGCCACGCTACGTGACGGCGACACGACCGGACTCGACTTCTTCCCGACACGTGAAATCGGCGATGTCGATGGGGACAAGATGCCGGAGATTCTCGACGCCTGGGGGAATCCCATCGAGTTCCTCCGCTGGGCACCCGGCTTTGTTTCGCAGATGCAAGAAGGCAATGTCGCCACGCAGCCCGATCCTTTCGATCCGTTCAAGCTTTATCCCACGCACTTTTCGCTCGTTCCGCTGATTTACTCGGCGGGACAAGATCGCAAGTACGACATGAACGTGGGCGCGGGTGTGAACTACTCAGCGGTTACACCTGCCAACGATCCGTGGTATTCGATCACCAGCACGGCCATCGGCACACCGACCGATGCTGACGCCGATGGGAGCATCAGCCATACCGATAACGTCACCAATCACTTCATTCCGTTGAGGTAGCCATGCGGATTGCCACAACTAAAATCGCGCGCCGCGGCATGACGCTGGTGGAACTGCTGGTGGTGATCACCATTGTGGTCGCGATTGTCGCGCTCGCCGCGCCGATCATGCGCCCGCAACTCAAGGATCGCAAGTTACGCGAAGCCTCGCGACAGGTGAACTCGGCGTGCGGCGTCGCCAAGGGACGCGCGGCGGAGCGCAATCTGTCCTATGGCATCTGGATCAAGCGCGATACCATCGCCGGCCGGACCAATGGCGCATACCAAGTTTTCTACGCCCAAACACCGATCCCGTTCGCTGGCGAGACCATCGGCGCGACCGCCACCTTGACCGATACCAACAACGACGGCTTTGCCGATACCGCTGCCTTCAGCGATTCGCAGAATCTGGTCCAAACCGGCGATGTGGTGCAGTTCAATTACAAAGGCCCCAAGTATACCGTCGCGGTAACCGCTCCCTCGCCGAGCAAAACGATCACCTTTAGCAGTCCTTCCGCGCTGCCGCTGCCGCGCGTCCCAGGCAACACACCGATTCAACTCCCGTTCCAGATCACGCGCCAGCCGGTGAAGGCCAGTGGCGCGCCGTTGGAATTGCCCCCTGGCACGGTCATCGATCTGCAGTTCTCTGGCGTTGGCAAGACCGGCACGGAGATGGATCAAGCGGTCGCCGGCGCCACCGACATCGTCATCATGTTCAATCCCACAGGCGGCGTTGATCGCGTGTATGGCTTCACCACCAGCTCGCCTGGCACGATCAACCTGCTCATTGGCCGCGTCGATCAACTACAAGCCTTGCAAGACAATGTCGGCAGTCTCGCCAATACCAACCTCGTCGATCCGACGGTGTCGTGGGTTTCGATCGGGCATCTGACAGGTACCGTCACCACCGCCGAAAACTACGTTACCAACGGCGCGGCAATGGTGGCGGCCACGGTTCCGATCGCGGTCGCGGAAGCGCGCACGATCGCCGTCACCAAACAAACTATGGGAGGCCGCTAGGATGCGAATCACTCGCAAACCAACGCGCGGCGTCACGCTGCTCGAAGTTTTGATCTCCATCGGCGTCACGTCGGTCGGATTGCTCGGCGTCCTGTCGCTCATTCCGCTGGCCGGCGCGCAAGCGCGCAAGGGGCAAGTCTCCGAACGGGCCGCCGTCATCGGCAACGGTGGCATTAGCGAACTGCGCACACGTGGCGGCCTGAGCCCGGCGCGTTGGACGAGGCGCGATGGCGTTTCGCCGATCAATCTAGCGACCGAATTGCCCCGCGCCTTCTGCATCGATCCCATCACCATCGCCGCCGATACAGGCAACACTTACACGACGTTTCCATATTCCGCCACCGTGCCAGGGAAGATGGAACGGATCACGCTACGTAACTCGCTCAACAATCAACCGCTCGATGGCTTGATGGCCAGCAAGATCTTCCAATCGCAAGACGACTTGGCGCTCGGCGAACAAACGGTCGATGCGAACAATCCCGGCGTGGTCGATAAGACCCTCGCGCCGTACCAAATGTGGGCGCCCGTCGATGACGCGCGCAATCCCACCACCACGCCGATCCGCCGCCAGTTCGAAGGCAACATGTCCTGGATGGCGACGATTGTGCCGCGCTGGGATGGCATCGAGCCTTCGGAGAGCACGCAGCCGTTTCAATTTCAGGCGAATCAGATTCCGCC
>JBGSHH010000002.1:0-2274 GCA_041752355.1 Pirellulaceae bacterium
GAGTAGCTAGTTTGCTGACGAGGGCGGCACGAACAAAAGGTGCCATCCAAATACTTGCCGCAACCTGGAGTGTTTGAAGGATGCAAAGGGGACATTCTACTTTGTTCAATAAAGTAGAATGTCCCCTTTTCGGCTGCTCCAGTAAAGGGCGGATACAAGGCCACGGACTGCGGTGCCTATGGTAAAGAAGTATCGAAACGACTCCGCGCGCGAATCGAGAAGCTATCTAGCCAGTGGTCAGGACGAGGGTTATCGCCTTCGTTTTACTTTGGAGTTAAAGTCGATTTGGCGACGAGAGAAATACTTGAGATCGGTGCAGAAGGCGGTACGGATAAGGCTGTAGAGATTGATGTCATCTACAGCGGAAAGCCTCTCAAGATCGGCGACAAGCTCGATCCAACAATCGTACTTGCTTATGAAGTAAAGACGTCGGCGAGTGGTTACATAGATCCGAACCAGAGGGCAAAGTACCTGATGCTTTTCGGAGACGATTCCCGGTTGGTTACAAGCCGCTATCGCGCCGCGAGAAGTGGCGCACTTGTCATGAATGCCGATTTTGAAAAGAGAATGAAGTTGATGCAGGCAGGTGTGGCGGCATTCGCATTTCTGGGAACATACAACTGGCTAACGTGCGGAGGAGAGGCGCAGGCCTACCAGGAGCTATTGAACGACAGACGCCTCATCGAGAATCATCAACGCAACATTAACGAGCTTTTCCTACAGCGCATCAGCTTGATAGAACACTACTTCGCCTACATGGACAACGCAACATTTGGCCAGTTTGACGAGGCCACTACCCTGGTTAAACTCAAATCGATCTATGACACCATAATGAATTTTGGAAATCCTGATTAGGCTCATAAGTGCAGTTTAGAGGTGACCGCGATGGGTACGACAATGGTACTGTTCGACTGCGATGCCAACGCGCTGGAAGCGCATTTTCGTAAGCATTTGGCGCTCTACCGAAGTCGAGGCGATGACGCCGAAAACTTTGATGTATTGATTTGTGCTGGCGTGCATTGCGCTGCAATCTACTCGCCTCACTTGGCGTGCCCGGAAGGATTCTTGAGGCCAATGGGACCCCAACTTGCAGGTCTTTGGATGGACGTTGATTATCAGAAAGGCATGACTTGGCAACTCTCTTGCTATACGGGCTTTCTGCACGAATTGAGTCACGACGTCAATCCTTGGTCGCACGATCTTGAATATGTGTATCATCAGAAGTCCATCGACTATCGAATCAATAAGCTGGAACGCCTGCTGCCGCAGTTTAAGGACGCCATGCGTCCCTACCTGTTGCTTTGGCGAGAGCCAAGCAATCCAAACGCCCCCGAGGCACTGGTCGCTCGGACGGGAAAGGCGCGCGAGGGAGATCATTCAGAGTACGGCAATCCACTTCAATACATTGATTTTCTCGATGTATTTGGAATTCAGCGGGAAAAGCCAGTGAAGTCGATCAAGGTGCGACTATAGGTGAAGAGGTATTCTGCATCTGTACGACTACCTGGTGAGCGTTCGGTGAACGGAGAAAGGGGCCATCCATATTTCTTGGCGTGGGACTAACGATTATACTCTCGGATGGGCTAACAACTGACGCGCGAGGGCGGAGGCGATGAGAGATAGTTACGCGGCGAATGTCGTCCGGAAGAAAAGTGCCACCCTTAATCTTCTGAGAGGCTGGGCAAAATGTAGGTGGTTGCCAGCAACGAAGGTGAGGTCGAAAAGGGGACATTCTACTTTTTGGCAACTGCTTGCCAGGGAAATCGACCTGCGATAGGCTCATCACATGCCACGCACCGCACGAGCAGCGAAGGGAAACTGGGTCTACCATGTCCTCAATCGAGGAAATGGCAGGGCGGAGGTGTTTCACAACAACGATGATTATGCGGCGTTCATCCAGCTCTTGCCAGACGCCTGCGAACGGGTGTCGATGCGGGTACTGGCGTACTGCCTGATGCCGAACCATTTTCACCTCGTCCTGTGGCCGCGCGAGGACGGCGACTTGGGGCGCTGGATGCAATGGCTGATGACCAGCCACGTCCGCCGCTACCATCGCCACTATGGCGGCAGCGGGCATGTGTGGCAGGGCCGCTTCAAGGCGTTTCCGATTCAGCAAGACGAACACCTGTTGGCCGTGCTGCGGTATGCCGAGCGCAACCCGCTCCGCGCGAACCTCGTGCGGCGAGCGGAGAACTGGCGCTGGTCGAGCTTGCGCTTGCGAGTGCCGGGCGCGGACGCATCGCTGCTCTCGCCGGGTCCCGTGCCGCTGGGTTC
>JBGSHH010000003.1:0-15057 GCA_041752355.1 Pirellulaceae bacterium
GGCCTGGTACTATCCGCACAATCATGGCTCCGGGCACAAAGCCTCCGCCGCCATTCGACGCGGAAACTTGAAGGTGATTTATTACTTGGATAGCAAGCAAACCGAACTATACGACCTGGCGAACGATCCCGCCGAATCGAAAGACCTGAGCACCAGCCATGCCGAACAGGCCAAGTCGTTGCGGGATGAGTTGTTGCGTTGGATCGAAGACACCAAGAAATAGCGACCATGAACTTCAATCGCCTCTTCATTCTGTTCGTTCTTGCCGGGTTCCTTTCCGCCACGCTACGAGCGGCGGACGCTCCACCCACACCCGACATTCATCACGCCCAAGGCGAATTGGTGGGCGAAGTCACGTCGACCAGCGCGCTGCTACAGTCTCGACTAACGGCGCTCCCGGGGCCGACGCTCGACGATGACGGCGACATTCCCGGCAAGGCGGGAGTCGCATGCTTTGAGTGGAGTTCCGCCCAGGACTTTCGCGACGCGCAGCGCACCCCCTGGCTTACCGCCGACGCGCAACACGACTTCATCGTGCGCGATCAACTTACGGGTTTGAAGCCAAATCAACGCTACTATTACCGCCTGATCTTCGGTCGCGATCGTGAGCATGCGCACACCGGTCCGCTACGGCAGTTCAAAACCTTGCCGACGGCCGACTCTGAGGAGCCGCTGTCGTTCTGCATGGGGAGCTGTATGAACTACAGCTTCTTCATGCACGGCAAGACCGAAGGGGGCGCGACGACGGCGACCGACGAAGACAAACAACTTGGCTATCCCAGTTTCGCCGCCATGCTCAAGCTGCAACCGGACTTCTTCATCGGCACCGGCGACATCGTCTATTACGATCACCCCGCCAAAACCGCCGCGCAAACACTGCCAGAGCTGCGCAAGAAGTGGCACGAGCAGTTTCGCTTTCCCCGTCTGGTCGAATTCTTCGCGCGCACGCCAGCGTATTGGTCGAAGGACGATCACGATTTTCGTTTCAACGACGCCGATCTCGGCGGCAACAAACTTCCCGCGCCCTCGACGGGCATCGAAGTTTTTCGTGAGCAGATGCCCCTGGACACATTCGACGATCGCACCTCGCCTACGTACCGCACGCATCGCGTTCACAAACATCTGCAACTCTGGTTCACGGAGGGCCGCGACTATCGTTCACCCAATCGTCAGGCGGATGGACCCGAGAAGACGCTGTGGGGAGCCGAACAACGCGCTTGGCTGAAGCGAACCCTGCGCGAGAGCGACGCGACTTGGAAGATCATCATCACACCCACACCCATGGTCGGCCCCGATTCGGCCAACAAGAAGGACAACCACACCAACCTCGACGGCTTTCGCCATGAGGCAGGCGAGTTCTTCCAGTGGCTGCGCGACAACAAACTTACCAACGTCATGACCTTTTGCGGCGATCGGCATTGGCAGTATCACAGCATTCATCCGCTGGGCCTGGAAGAGTTCTCCGTCGGTGCGCTCAATGATGAAAACGCCATCGCTGGCGTGCGGCCCGGCAGCAAGAACAGCACGGATCCCGAAGGTCTCATCAAGCAACCTTTCCACTATCCCAAGCCCAGCGGCGGATTCTTGCACGTCGCCGTGGGCCCCGATGAGCGCGGCCAGGCACAACTCAAAATCGAATTCCGCGATGATGCCGGCCACGTGCAGCATACCGTTGTTAAATCTCCCACGCCTTAAATCGCTGTGATGTTTATGAAATTCTGGCTTGCCTTGTCGTTGATGCTCGTCGCCGTTCTGGCGCGATCGACCTCAGCCGCCGAACCGGCCCGGCCGAACGTCCTCTTCATCGCGATCGATGACTTGAATCACTGGGTCGGTCACTTGGGGCGCCATCCGCAAACCAAGACGCCGCATATCGATCGCTTGGCGCAGCAAGGGGTGACGTTCACCAAAGCGTATTGCACCGCGCCGGCGTGCAATCCGTCGCGCGCTTCGCTCATGTCGGGCATGCGTCCCAGCACCACAGGCTGCTATGTCAACGGGCAGAACTGGCGACCGGGAATCAGCGAAGACAAATTGCTCAATACGCAATTCGCCAAAGCAGGCTATCGCGTTTATGGAGCCGGCAAGATTTATCACGGCGCGGCCGATCGGGGTGGTGAGTGGACCGACTACTTCCCTGGCAAAGGCGCGACGCGCCGCCATCCTGACGCGAAGGATAACGGCGTTGGCGGCATCCAGTTCTACCCGCTGGCTAATAGCGACGAGGAAATGCCTGACTATGGGGTCGTGAGTTATGGTTTGGAAAAGCTGCAAGAGAAGAGCGATCAGCCGTTCTTTCTCGCCATCGGCCTGGTCAAGCCGCACATGCCTTTCAGCGTGCCGAAGAAGTGGTTCGATAAGTTTCCACTCGAATCGATCGAACTGCCGCCACATCGCGCGGACGATCTTGACGACGTCCCTGCCGCAGGCGTGAAGATGGCGGGGCCGCAAGGCGACCATGCGAAGATGGTGGCCTCCGGTCGTTGGAAGGAAGCCGTGCAAGCTTATCTTGCGACCATCGCCTTCACCGATGCGCAAGTCGGTCGCTTGCTCGCTGGACTGGAAGCTTCTCCGCACCGCGACAACACGATCGTCGTCCTCTGGAGCGATCATGGCTGGAGCCTCGGCGAGAAATCGCATTGGCGCAAGTTCGCACTGTGGGAAGAGCCGACGCGAACCGTCTTTGTCTGGCAGGCTCCCCACGTGACTAAGCCTGGCGGAGTCTGCGAGCGTACGGTCGATTACACTTCGATCTACCCCACGCTTTGCGAACTGACGAAGCTCCCCGCGCCAAAACATCTGGATGGCCAAAGCATCGTGCCGCTATTGAAAGATCCACAAGCAGCATGGACCACGCCGGCGATCACGACGCATGGTTTTCAGAACCATACGGTCCGCAGCGAAGGCTGGCGATACATTCGCTACGCCAATGGCGACGAGGAACTGTACGACGCAGCAGCCGACCCGCTGGAGTACACGAATCTGGCGAAACTCCCCGAGCAGGCACCGCGCAAAGCGGAACTCGCGAAATGGTTGCCTAAGGTCAACGCCGCGAACCTGCCAGGCAGCGGCAACGGCCAAGCGAAGAAGAAGCAGGCGAAAAAGAAGCAGCCGAAGCCGAGCGAGTAGCGCTGGCCACCAGCATCCCAGGATCACCACATCATGAAAACCACGTTGTTTAGTCTGGCCATCACGCTGCTGTTGGTCGTTCCAGCAACCGCCGCCCAGCGCCCCAACGTCGTGTTCTTTCTGGTCGACGATCTTGGTCAGCGCGATCTAGGTTGCTACGGCAGCACGTTCTATGAAACGCCGAACATCGATCGCCTGGCGCAAGACGGCGCGCGGTTCACAGCGGCCTATGCTGCCTGTCCCGTTTGCTCGCCGACGCGCGCCAGCATCATGACGGGGCAGTGGCCACAGCGAACCGGCATCACCGACTATATCGGCGCGCCGGCACCCAGCAAATGGAATCGCAACACCATCCTCCGGCCCGCCCCCTACGCCGATCGCTTGGCGCTCGACGCACCGACGCTTGCCAAAGCCATGAAGGGAGCAGGCTATGCTACGTTCTTCGCAGGCAAGTGGCATCTGGGGCCGGAAGGTTGGTTTCCCGAGAACCAAGGCTTTGATATCAACCGGGGTGGAATCGAGCGCGGCGGACCTTACGGCGGCGACAAATACTTTTCTCCTTATGGCAATCCGCGACTTGAGGATGGCCCCCAAGGCGAACACCTCCCTGACCGTTTGGCCAGCGAAACCGCCCGCTTTATCGAAGCCAACAAAGACCAGCCCTTCTTCGCCTACCTTTCGTTCTATTCGGTGCATACGCCGTTGATGTCGCGCGACGACCTGCGCAAGAAGTACGAGGCGAAGAAAATGCAACTCGGCCTCAAAGCCGAGTGGGGGCGCGAACACCAGCGCGATGTCCGACTGGTGCAAGAACACGCCGTCTATGCAGGCATGGTGGAAGCGATGGATCAAGCGGTTGGCAAAGTGCTGGCGAAACTCGACGAACTCAAGCTGCGCGAGCAGACGCTCGTCATCTTCACCAGCGACAATGGCGGCCTGTCGACAAGCGAAGGCTGGCCCACTTCCAACTCACCGCTGCGCGGTGGCAAAGGTTGGATGTACGAAGGTGGTATTCGCGAACCGTTGATCGTCCGTTGGCCTGGCGTGACAAAAGCGGACTGCGTGATTGATACGCCTGTGAGCAGCCCCGATTTCTTTCCCACACTGCTGGCCGCCACCGACACCAAGCCAGCGGCGGGCCAACAACTCGATGGCGTCAGTTTGCTGCCGCTGTTGCGGGGCGAAGCGCTCGAGGAGCGCGCGCTGTTCTGGCATTATCCACATTATGGCAATCAAGGGGGCGCGCCTGGTTCGGCCATTCGCCGTGGCGATTGGAAACTCATCCATTGGCCGGAAGATGATCGCGTCGAACTCTTCAATCTGCGCGAAGACGTGAGTGAGGCCAACGATCTGGCGGCCCAGCAACCGGAGCGCGTGAAGGCCCTGCGCGCTGAACTCCAAACATGGCTTAAGGATGTCGACGCCCAACACCCGACGCGCAAAGAAGATTACGACCCCAGCAAGCCTAGCGGACGCGCGGCGAAACGACCGGGAGCTTAGCTCGCTTTCGCTGCGCACTTTCCCCACCGGTCGGAGAAACATCACCATGTCGATACGCATCGCCTCCATCATGCTCAGGGTCAGCTTACTGACGATCGCACTAGCAAGTGCCGTGAGCGCCGCCGAAGGTAAACGTCCCAATATCTTGTTTGCGTTTGCCGATGATTGGGGCCGCAACGCCAGCGCGTATGCCAGGCTCGATGGGCCGGGCACGATGAACGATGTGATTCAAACGCCCAACTTCGATCGCGTCGCACGCGAAGGGGTGTTGTTCCGTCAGGCGTTCGTCTCCGCCCCCAGTTGCACCCCTTGCCGCAGCGCGATTGTTTCGGGGCAGCACTTCTGGCGCGCGGGACGGGCAGCTATTTTGCAAGGCGCCATCTGGGATGGATCGCTGCCTGCGTATCCGCTGCTGCTCGATCAGGCAGGCTACCACCTTGGCGAAACGTATAAAGTCTGGAGCCCCGGGAGGCCGGTCGATGCCCCCTATGGCGGCGGCAAATTCGCATACGAAAAAGCTGGCGGGCGCTTCAATCAATTCTCGCAGAACGTTGCGAAGCTCGTGCGCGAGGGAGTCCCACTGGCGGACGCCAAGCAACAACTCTACGATGAAGTGGCGAAGAACTTCGAGATGTTCCTAGAGGCGCGCGACAAGGATCAGCCCTTTTGCTATTGGTTTGGACCGACCAACGTTCATCGCCAATGGGTGAAGGGCTCCGGCAAGACCTTGTGGAGCCTCAACCCCGATGATCTGCAAGGCAAGCTGCCACCCTTTCTGCCGGACGTGCCTGAAGTGCGCGAGGACCTGGCCGATTATCTTGGCGAAGCGCAGGCCTTCGATGCCGCGCTCGGCGTGTTGCTCGAACGTCTGGAAGCCAGTGGCGAACTCGAGAACACGCTGATCGTCGTCAGTGGCGATCATGGTCCCGCCGGCTTCCCGCATGGCAAGTGCAATCTCTATGACTTCGGCGCGCGCGTTTCACTCGCCATGCGTTGGGGTGGCACCAAAGGTGGCCGCGTCGTGGATGACTTGATCAGTCTCACCGATTTGGCACCGACGTTTCTCGAACTGGGCGACGTGCCGGTGCCGGAGACGATGACCGGCAAGAGTCTGGTTGGCATTCTCAAGTCGGATAAATCAGGCCAGGTCGAAGCCGATCGTACGGCGGTCTACATCGGTCGCGAGCGCCACGTCGAAAACGCCCGCGCCGACTTCATGCCTTATCCGCAACGGGCCTTACGCACGCCGGACTATCTCTACATCATCAACTTTCGTCCCGAGCGTTGGCCGCTGGGGGATCCGTATCGCCTCGCTGGCGACAATCCTCCCACCGCTGCCGAAATCACCAACAACACGCGCGCTACGCTTCCCGATGAAGACGCCGGTCCGAGCAAAGCCTGGCTCGTGGGCGTCCGCAATGATCCGATGTGGAAGAAGCACTTCGACTGGGTTTATGGTCAACGCCCACGCGAAGAACTCTACGACCTTAAGTCCGATCCGCAGCAAACCAAGAACGTCGCCGCGGACCCAGAGTATCAGCCAGCGCGCGCCAAGCTCGAACAACGTTTGCTTGAGGAACTCAAGCGCACCGGCGATCCGCGCCTGATCGATGATGGCAAGTTCTTTGAAACTTCGCCCATGTCGGGACCACTGAACGATCAGGCTCCCACTGGCAAGAAAAAGAAGAAGTCGGGGGCCTAAGCTCGCACGTTACGAAGTAACCTGCTTCCCTTGCAACTCGCTAACCAGCTCCGCCAGCTCGCGGATGGTCGTGCAATCGAGCACGCGATCGGTGAGGCGGACGTGAAACTCCTGCTCGACCATCAGCGATAACTCCGCCAGCGCTAACGAGTCGATTTCCAAGCTTGCGAAGTCGTCGTCAATCGACACAGCGGGCCCAAATTTGCCGCGAAAGAGTGCTAGCAAGCGCTTTAAGATGGCGTCCATTGAGCACCTCGCATCGAGCGCGCCAAGGGGCGCAATATCCTTCGTAAGTGGGCCACTCCCGCAGTTGAGTATCGGTCCACCCTGCCGCCTCGTCAAGAAAATATCTCCCAGTCGCGCAAGTCTAGTCGCGGCGCGGCAAACTGTGCGGGACGTGCGCATCGTGTCGCGCAGGCAAGTTCTTTCAGCCACGACCGTTGGAATGAAGTGACGGTATTGTGCCGTCGATAACGCTGATAGCAGTTACACGGGCCATGGTGGGCGATCGTGCGGCGTGGCCGAGCATGACCGGGGCGATACAGAAAGGCAGCGAGTCATGCGCATGCGAAAAGCTTCGCGAGTGCTCGCGATGAGTCTGGCGATTTGTATTTCCGCCGGCTGGTCGCTGGCACAGGAACTGCGTCGCTTCATTTATCCCGAGCAACGGCAGCTGGAGATTCGCGCGCCGGGACAGATCCCCGGTCGTGGTCTGCCACCGTTGCCTGCGCCGCGTACCGTCTCGCGGACGCCGGAGCAACTGGAAACGTGGTCGCTGTCGCTCGACGACGCGCTGCGCATCTCGTTGGAAAATGCCGAAGTCATTCGAGTCTTGGCCGGCACGCAAGCCATCACCAGTGGCTCGACCATTTACGATCCGGCCATCACCAACACCACCATCGATCAGAATCGGGCGCAGTTCGATCCCACCGTTTTCAGCCAAAACACGTTCTCGCGCTCCGAGCAACCGCAAGGAATCTTCACCAATGGCGTGCCGCCGGATGTTGCGATCGATGGCGTGACGACCAATCGCTTTCAAACCAGCAACGGCATCAGCAAGCAGTTCGCTTCCGGCACCACCGCCCGCGCGAGCATCAACGCTGGCGATGTGAAGTCGCGCACGACCGGCTTGCCGCTCAATCCGCAGGATAGCACCGTCACCGAGCTGGGCGTGACACAACCGCTCTTGCAAGGTGCCGGCGCGCGCGTGAATCTGGCGCCGATTCTCATTGCGCGGATCAACACCGAGCGCTCGTTCTATCAACTCAAAGGCTCGGTGCAAGAGCTCGTCAGTGGCACCATCACCGCTTATTGGAATCTGGCCTTCGCCGAAGCCAACGCCTGGGCCCGTCGTCAGCAGGTCGATCAAGGACGCGAAGCGCTCGAACGCGCCGAAGCGCGCCTGGCGGCCGGCCTGGGAGACGAAGGCGAAGTGGCACAAGCGCGCGTATCGTACGACCAATTCCGCGCGAACTCGATCGGCGCGGAAGCCGCGCTCATTCAGCAGGAAGCGGTGCTGCGCAACATCATCGGCTTGCCGCCCTCGGATGGTCGCTGTATTGAATCGATCACACCGCTGACCACGCAACGCTTGGAACCGGAGTGGGACTTGATCCGTTCGCTGGCGGAGCAGAATCGCCCCGACTTGATCGAGCGTCGCCTGCTGCTGGAGAACGATGAACAGCAATTGATCCTCGCGCGCAACCTGACCTTGCCGCAGGTTGATATCGGCGGAGCGTACCGCTGGAACACGCTGGAAGGACGCAACTTCAGCGGCGACTGGATCAGCTCGCAACCGGGGCAGTTCACCGAATGGGAATACGGCTTGAATCTGTCGATGCCGCTGGGACAACGCAGTTCGCGGGCGCTCTTGCGGGCGCAAGAATTGAACCTGATGCGCGATCGCGCCAACTTCCAGCAACAGTTGCATGCCACCAATCATGTGCTCGCCGCCAGTGTGCGCGACGTGGCGCAGTACTACGAGCAGTTTCAGGCGTTTCGCCGCACCCGCGAAGCGGCGCGCATCAATCTTGATCGGCAGTTAGCCGATTATCTCGCGGGTCGGCAAACGCTGTACTTGAATGTCTTGCAAGCGATCACTGCTTGGGGCGACGCGCTCAGCAGCGAGGTCAACTCGCTCGCCCTCTACAACAGCGAACTGGCGCAACTGGAACGCGAAGCAGGCGTGATTCTCGATAACCACGGCATTCAGTTTATCGAAGAGTCGTACGGCTCGATCGGTCCGCTCGGTCGCTTTCAAAAGCCCGTTTACTATCCGGCCGCGGAAGTGGTTGGTCCTAGCGCGCCGTTGCCGGTACCGCCGGTCGATAGGCAATACAATCTCAAGGAGATCTTGCGCTTGCCGCCGGTCGCCGAGGAAGAAGACTTGCCGCCGCCGGCACCGAATCGACCCGGCGTCGATCCTCGCCTTAACCCTCCGCTGCCGCAGCCTGATTCCAGTCGCCGCCAGCACCAGGAGCAGCATCACCACCAGCCTATCGTCCGCCTCGCGCCGGTGCGGTGAACTCCACTCCAACCCGCAGCCTCATGTCAGCCAGTTCACGCCCACAAGCAGCACGAAGATGATCGCCATGAAGCCGAGGATCCAACCGGCGGTGTGCAAGGCGTTGGCCAGGATCGGACCCATCAACTCATGACGTGTCGCCCCGTAGACCAAACTGATGGCGACTACCAGGGGCAGGAGGTACCAGAGTTGATTATGGGGCAGGATGTCGGCTAGTAGTAACATGGTTTTGAATTGAATTTTGGTTGTGGTGGGAACTTAGAACTTAGAACTTAGAACTTAGAATCGGCGTCCTAAGACCTAAGAACTCCCCTCCCCATCCTTCTTACCTTTATCCTTATCCTTCTCATCCTCCGGCGACGCAATCACCGGACCGGCATACGCATCGTAAATCGCAAGGACGTTGAGGAGCCCGGCGATGACGGTATACAGCGTGCCGATCTCAAAGAACATGTGGTTCTGATCGTGCCACTTGGCGAGCTTGTCGCGATGGTCGTTGTAGGTTGGCCCAGGCGGGGACATGAACTCGCCAAACAAGGGTGGCTTGCCGCTGGAGACACGCAAGTTTTGCACGATCGCCGGCGCAGCGGGGAGGCCGACTCCCAGTTGCAGGATGTAATGCCAACGCAAATTCGGCGGGCGTTCCAGCTGCGCGTAGACAACTTGCCCGCGCGCCATTCCCAGCCCAAAGAAATAGGTCCCCAGGATGCAGACCATGAACAAAATGCCTTTGGCGTAGCGGCGCTGGTAGATATGCCCCGCGCCAGGCCAGAGCCACGCCCACACCGCCGCGACGCCAGGCTGGCGCAAGTCGATGCGAATCTCTTTAGTGGTGTCGGGCGGGGTAGTTTCGCTGGGCATGATGTTGTGGCTAGTGAGGGAAATCGAACATGAAGAATAACAGGACAAATCCAGTGGCATCGACTTGGCTGGGGCAGATACTCCTGCCTGCCCCACCGAACACAACCAGCCGCGTTACGCGAAGTACTCGACGAAACGGAAGATATCCAAACCAAACACAAACACCATCAGCGACAGCAAACAAACCATGCCGACCAACAGCGCCCAACCTTGCATATTCTCATCGACGGGTTTGCCGCGAATCCATTCCGCCACCAGGAAGACCATATGCCCACCATCGAGGACGGGAATCGGCAAAAAGTTAAGCAGCGCCAGGTTAGCGCTCAGGAACGTCAGGAAGATCAGCAACCGTGCCCAACCGAGTGTCGCTTCCGAACGGGCGACGGCGAAGATCGACAGTGGCCCACCGAGATTGGTCGGGGCGATCTTAAAAGTCACTAAACGTTGCAGCGTGTAGCCCACTTCCTTGAGTTTGTCGGTTGTCTCGCGGAAGCCGAGCCACAGGGCGTCGCCGAATCCGGTGGCGGTGCGTACTTCCTGCAATTTTTGCAGGTTGATGCCGCGATTTTCAACGTAGCCGTCGGGGCTAGCCATCGATTCGAGCAAGGCCGTTTTCAATTCGCCCCGGCGATAGGTCACTTCGAACTTGGTATCAGGCGGGAGGAATTGCTGCATGTAATACAGCGAGGCGATGTTGAGGTGATCGTCGTTCTCGTTGAAGGTAATCGTCGCCAGCAGCTTCTTGATCAGCATCGCGTTGATTCTCTTGGCGCTCTCCTCGCTGCCGGGAACGATTCGCATCGCCACCACGACATCGCCAGCTTGCAGACCCGCTTTCGCGGCGGGACTATCAGGCAAGACGCCCACCACTTCGTCCAGCACACTAAAGGCCAGCCCCAGCGGTTCCGCGGCCACCATGTCACCGCCGCGACCGCTAAAACCAGGGTCGGTCAGTAACGGTGCCTTCGGTGTGATCTTCAGCGGTTTCGTGGTGACCTTGCCATCTTTGCCTGCACGCTCGACTTCGATGTCGATTTCCTTGCCGACATAGGCGAGCATCCGTTGCGACAAGGTGAATGGATCGCCAACCGGCTCGCCTGCGATGGAGACAATGACATCCCCGTCTTCGATACCGGTCGTCTTGGCAGGTGAACCGTTGCGAACGGCGACCACGGGACCGAGTTTAAGAACCAGGCCCAGCGTACGCTGGTGCTGCGGCTCCACGGTCACTTCATACGTTTCCATCTCGCGGGGTGTCTTGTCGTCGGGCTTGGTCCCTTCGGGCAAAGGCTTGGGGCGCTCCAGCGACAACGTCAGCGCCTCGCTCGGATGCTGCGCGAAAATGGCCTGCAACTGGGCATAATCGGCCACCTTCTCGCCATTAACGGCGAGTATCGTCGCGCCAGCGAGTTGCTTCTCAACTTCCTGGGCGGACGAGTACTCGTCGGCGGGAACTTTCGGATTGATCGTGGTGGTGCTCGAGGGCCCAATGCCCAGCAACTTCTTGCCCGTCTTGAGAGGATCGGACGGCTGGATTTCTTTGACCTTCTCTTCGCCATCGCGACGGACCAATACTTCCATCGGTGCGTCGCCGCCGTTGAGCATGATCTGCGGCATCAGGTCTTGCATGAAGCGCAGTTGTTCGTCGACGCGACCCCCTTTGCCAATCCGCAGAATCTTATCGCCAGGGCGATAGTCCTGGGTCCAGGCGGCGCCACCGGGTGTGACGCTGCCGATGATGGTCGGTTCATAGACCACCCCCATGCCATAGGCGATTGAGCCCATGATCACGCCGAAGATCAAATTCATGATCACGCCGGCGGAAATAATGAGCATGCGTTGCGGCACGCTCTTGGCGGGATAGCTGCGGGGATCGATGACCGGCGTCACGGCTGCATTCTCGGCCACACCTTGCTTGATGCGCTCTTGCTCTTCTTTGAACTTGCGCGGATCGTCGTCCTGGCCGAGCATCTTCACGTAACCACCCAGCGGCAAGATGCCGATGCCGTATTCCGTTTCGCCCCATTGAAAATGGAAGATCTTACTCGGCAGTTGGAAACCGGCGATCTTGGGGAGCGGGATATCGAAGCCGATGTAGAACTTCTCGCACTTCACGCCGCACGATTTGGCGGCCAGGAAGTGACCCAGTTCGTGTACGAAAATGACGAAGCCCAAACCGGCCGCCACCATCAGCACGCTCATCGTCCCGTTGTACCAGGCAGTCCAATCGATCGAGCTGGCCGCCGCCGCTGTTGTTTCAGCGATTAAGCAAAAGTCCACCGCGTTACCTCCTGCCGCGCCCAACGATCGAGCGCTAACAGCTCGTCGAGTGTGGGACGCGGATTGTAATTATGTTCCCCGAGCACCGCCCGACAGGCGGGCACGATCTCGGTAAAGGTTAATTCACCCTGCAAAAAAGCCGCCACGGCCGCTTCATTGGCCGCGTTAAGCACCGCGCCCGCCGTGCCACCAGCGGCCGCCACTTCATAGCCCAAACCCAGCGCTGGAAAGCGCTCGGGATCGGGCGGTTCAAACTCCAAACTAAAGTGCTTCGTCAAATCGAGCTTCGCCGCCGGACCGCTCCACCGCTCTGGATACGACAAGGCGTATTGGATGGGCAACTTCATGTCCGGCGGGCTCAGCTGCGCCACCATCGAGCCATCGACATACTCGACCAGTGAATGCACCACCGATTGCGGATGCACCACCACATCGATCCGGTGTGGCTCGATATCAAACAACCACCGCGCTTCAATGATCTCCAGCGCTTTGTTCATCATGGTGGCGGAATCGATCGTAATTTTCGGACCCATGTCCCACGTGGGATGGGCTAAGGCTTGCGCCACGGTGACTTGCTCGAGTTGGCTTTTCGTCAAACGGCGAAAGGGTCCACCGCTCGCGGTTAACACCAAACGCTTCACGTCGCTTCGTCGCCCCGCTTGCAAGGCTTGGAAAATGGCGCTGTGTTCGCTATCGACCGGCAGGATCTTTGCGCCACGCTCCGCGGCCAGTTGCATCACCAACGGCCCGGCGACCACCAACGTTTCCTTGTTCGCTAGCGCGAGCGTTTTGCCACACTCCAGCGCTCGCCAGGAACTTCGCAAGCCAGCCGCGCCGACAATCGCCGCGACCACCACATCTACTTCGCTCGCCGAGGCGAGTTCTTCGAGTCCGTCGGGACCAATCCGCAATTGGCAATCAGCGGGGATTCGGCTCCAGTCATATTCCGCCGCTTTGGCTTCGTCGGTGACGACAACCATCCGCGGTTTCAGGTGCGCTGCTTGCGCGGCCAGTTCGCTGAGTTTCGAATGTCCCGATAATCCCCACACTGCCAGGCGATGGGGTGAGGCAGCGATAACGTCCAGCGTGCTCCGCCCGATGCTGCCGGTGGCTCCCAACACGGCGACATTTCGGACGCAATCGGACATGAAAACTACGCGAGAGAAGAACGGGTGGAGTGCCGACAGGAGGGAACAGCCCTAACCTTAGCTATCGTTGGGACTTGCAAGCCAGCACGGTATTCTAGGAGGGGCGTATAAAGGGAGCAACCCGAATTCAGCAAGTCGGGCGGCCCAGCGGTGCCGTGGAGGTGGGATGAAGTTCCCTGGCTGTGGTCGCCGCCTCTTTTTTGGCCGCCACCCCCTAGAGGCATTGACATATACTGTACTGATGTATATTATTGCACATTGCCAGGCGAAGTGTGGCAGCGGCTCTGTCCTTCATCTCCCTCGGATGGAGAGATTTTGGTAACTATTGGCACAAGCAAAAATATTGCCCTGGTTGCGTTGTTGGGCACATTTTTAATGCTCACCCCGTGTCGTAACTCGCTACGGATAAAGCAGATGCAAACACTTGTAGGAATATGCACGTAATCAACATGGGTCGCCAAACGCCCTTGTTTATACTAACGAAGCGTCAGCGAGGCCTCCCACACTAACCCGAAGCGTCAGCGAGGACTCCCATTGCCAGACGATCCATGGCCCCCTGGGTCACCCGGCCAGGGACCTCCAACGATCTCCGCGGCGCTGGTACGGCGCGACGCAACTGCCGTCCTCGCTTGCGCTTCGGGCTGGTGAAGAGAGGGTGAAGATCCGCCGTTGGGGCTCCAACGGCTGAGCGGGTTGGGCGGAGCGCGAGCGCTGTCCGTAGAAACCGCATCGCGATATCGGGATTCGCCTTATTGCATCGCGCAGTATAATGAGGTGTTCTGTTGCTCGCCTTTACATAATATCCCATTCGAGGGGGTAGTTGCTGATGAGTCGTGAATCGGGTCCTCGCGGAAAATCGGATCGAAATGCCCAGGGGCCAAGTTACCTGTTGTGGTTGCTCGCTCTGTTGGTCTTGGTGCTGGTGAGTGCTGCGCTGATCGCCAACAACATCCATACGGAAATCAGCGTCACTCAGCTGACCAAGCTTATCGAGAAGAGCCACCATACCGAAGTCGGTGGCCCGTTGGCCGAAGGGATGACGGGAGAGATCGAAGTCGAACTTCCCAATACCAAACCACCGGTGAAGGTCAAATACGCCAATCTCAAAAACCTGGTGGTCGGCACGAAGTTGGTCACAGGCAAAGTCGACCGCATCAAGATCTCGCCGGAACCCAAACCGGACGAGCGCGTGCAAACGCTCGAGTTTCGCACTTATCTATCAGGCAATGATTCCTCGACCCAACAGATCGAGTCGCTGCTGCGTGATGCCAACCTGAACTACAGTGGTGAAGGCAATCCCAGCGTGCTAACGGTGTATGGGCCGATGCTGGTGATTACGTTGCTCTTTGTGCTGCTGATCTACATCATGATGCGTCGCCTGGGGGGCGCGGGGAGCCCGATGTCGTTCGGTCGGAGCAAGGGGCGGCTGTATGCCCAGGAAGATCTCGGCGTCACGTTCAAGGATGTCGCAGGCATTGATGAAGCGGTCGAGGAAGTGAGCGAGATTGTCGACTTCCTCAAGAACCCCGATAAGTATCAACGCCTGGGCGGACGCATTCCCAAAGGTGTCCTGCTCGTAGGCCCACCGGGAACAGGCAAAACGTTGCTCGCGCGTGCAATAGCCGGCGAAGCAGGCGTGCCGTTCTTTAGCTTGTCCGGTTCGGACTTCGTGGAAATGTTCGTCGGCGTCGGTGCGGCCCGCGTGCGCGATATGTTTCAGCAAGCGGAGGCCAAAGCGCCCTGTATCATCTTCATCGACGAGTTAGACGCGTTGGGCAAGAGTCGCGGTTCAAGCATGATGGGTGGCCACGACGAGCGCGAGCAAACCTTGAACGCCTTGCTGGTCGAAATGGATGGCTTTGAAGCCAACAACGGCGTGATGGTGATGGCCGCCACGAATCGCCCGGAGACGC
>JBGSHH010000004.1:0-3306 GCA_041752355.1 Pirellulaceae bacterium
GGCGCGGTTTGCGGACGTGGACTCGCTTTATCGCGCGTCGGCGTGGCGGCTGGCGGCCCGGCAGGCACGCTCGGTTGAGCTGGACTGGGCGATGTGGTTCCAGGCGAAGCCGTTTGAGGGCGATGGGCCCCGCGTGGTTCGGCCGGCTTGGTTTTGGGAGAAGGTGCTTCTTGCGCGCGACGCATCCCCTGTTCGCGCTCTTGGAGCATCCGCAGCGCTTCGCGTTCTTGCTCCTGTGACAGTTCGATGCTAGTGCCGCAACGCCAGCAGTCGGCAATCATCAGCCACAACCGCACGGACATCGGCGCGCCGCAATCGGGGCAACCGCACATCAGCGTATCGCCATCAAGCCAGAACGTGCCGGGGGCCGTAGGGCGCGAAACCGAGGGTGAGACGGGAGTGGATTCGTCAACTTCCGGCAGCGGCGCTTCGGAATGCAAATCGATCTGTAGATAGTCGGCCCCCGGAGTCGTGACCTCACTCACGGGGTCGGCGCGCAACGAAGTCAAGTTCGCCGTGGGGCGAGTGGCATCGATACCGCCGCGCGCGTTTTGTTTCGCTGGGGAAGCCATGACTTGCCTGGTGGGTCTGTTCCGAGGTCTGGCTTAGCCGTCGCTAACTGCTCAGGCTTGATTTTAGCTCCTCAGCCTTTGCCGAGGCAAGCAGAAAGACCTGAGCCCCCGCAAACCGAGCGGGGGCTGAGTGCTCGTCGCACCCTGCGGAAAAATGCACTGCATTGCGTACGAGGGCGAGCGATCACCGATCGACCTACTGATTCATGCCCTTTGGCCGCGTGAAGTTACGGCTTGTCGCCTCGTCAGCGGTGCTATCTTCCCACTCTCCCCCGTTGCGGGGCGGTTCGGCATTTGCCAAACTCCAGGCATAGCATGTCAGCGACTCTCCCCCCTCGGCCGAACCCTATGCGAGCAGCGCCTGCGCCAGAAATGTCCCCCGAGCAACTCTCGCCGACCGAGGTCGCGAAACTGGTCAAACTGCTGGAAGAGAATATGGGGCGCGTCGTGCTGGGCAAAAGCGACGTGATTCGCTTGTGCCTGGTGGCGCTGCTGGCGGCGGAACATGTGTTGCTGGAAGATGTCCCCGGCGTGGGCAAGACCCTGGTCGGCAAGGCGCTGGCCAAGAGTGTCAGTGGCGAATTCACGCGGCTGCAATTCACGCCGGACTTGCTCCCGAGCGACATCGTTGGCAGCAGTATCTTCCATGCCAAGAGCAGCGAGTTCGTCTTCAATCGCGGGCCGATCTTCGCCAACATCGTGCTCGCCGACGAAATCAATCGCGCTCCGCCACGCACGCAAAGCGCGCTTTTGGAAGCGATGAGCGATTGTCAAGCCACCGTCGATGGGCATAGCTACGAGTTGCCGCAGCCCTTCATGGTGATTGCGACGCAGAATCCGTTCGAGTTCGAAGGAACGTACACGCTGCCCGAGAGCCAGCTTGATCGTTTCCTGGTCCGCATCTCGATGGGCTATCCCAGTCGCGCGGAAGAGCGCCGCGTCCTCTCCAGCCATCGCCAAGGTGAACCGGTACATCATTTGGAAGCGGTGCTGAACTGCGAACAGATTACGCAGTTGCAAGCTGCGGTGCGGGAAGTCACGGTGGAAGAATCCATTTACGATTACTTGCTCGATATCGTGGCGGCTACACGCGCGTGCGAGGAGTTGCACGTCGGCGTTAGCACGCGCGGCGCGCTGAGTTTGTATCGCGCCTCGCAAGCGCTAGCGTTGGTGGAAGGACGCACCTTTGTCGTTCCCGATGATGTAAAACGCTTGGGGGTGCCGGTGCTGGCGCATCGCGTGATTTCGCGCGGCTATATGCACGGCAATCAACGCGCGGCGGTCGAAGGCGTGATTCGACGCCTGGTGGATGCGACGCGTGTGCCGGCCTAGGCAACTGGGGAGAGATCATAAAATCCCTTCTCCCTGTGGGAGAAGGTGGCTGAGGAACGAAGCCGGATGAGGGTTTAGTGAGTGATGGTTACTCAACGCCGACAAACCCTCACCCGCCGCTGAGACGGCGACCTCTCCCATGGGGAGAGGTAAGAACAAAGCACGACCGGCGGGACGCCTAGTCCACGTAAGACCCTATGCTCCTTCCCAGTCGTTCCATCTCGATCACGCGCGAAGGATGGTACTACCTGCTCGTGCTGGGATTCATCATCGGTGGGGCGATTTTGCGCGAGGTCAATTTGCTGGTCGTGCTCTCCGGCATGATGATTGGCCCGCTGGTTTTTAGTTGGCGCTGGGTGGCGCTGACACTCGCGAATCTCTCAGTCGCCCGGCAATTACCGCCGCGCATTGCCGCTGGCGATCCGCTGGTGGTGGAGCTCGATGTCGAGAATCATCGTCGACGTTTGACGAGTTGGGCGATCGTGGCGACCGACACCATCGAGCGCGAGTTACCGCAGCGCGACGAACGAACCACCGTGGAAACGGCCGTTCCCGGCGTGGCGGCGGGCGATGTAGCGCATGCGTCGTATCGCTGCATAATTACGCGCCGCGGTCGCTATAAGTTTGGACCGATCAAGCTGACGACGCGTTTTCCGCTGGGTCTGGTGGCGGCGACCGAACGACTTGATGCGCCGGACACGCTGCTGGTCTGCCCGCGACAAGGTCAATTCAGCAAGCGCTGGGAACAATGGATCGACGCCGAGCGCGCCGGTTCGCAACGCAGCAATCCGCGCCGCGGGCTGGTCGATGGCGACTATTACGGCATGCGCGAGTGGCGCTCAGGCGATAGCCAACGCTGGATTCACTGGCGGACCAGCGCGCGACTCAATGAACTGGCCGTGCGGCAGTTCGAAGAACAGAAGAACGCCGACGTCGCGATTTTGCTCGATCTCTGGACGCCTCCGCAACCGACCGAAGGCATGCTCGGCAATATGGAAGTGGTCGTCAGCGCCGGCGCGACGGCGGTGGCCGATCTTTGTCGCCGCGGCAGCAACATGCTGGCGGTGGCGATTCACGCCGCCGAGACGGAAGTTTGCTCCGCCCCCGCCAGTGCCACCTTCGCCCAAGATGTCCTCGATCGCCTGGCCGTGACGGAAGCGACCACCGTGGATGGCCTGAGCGCGGTCTTGGAACATCTGCTGGAGACTTCCGTGCCCGGAGCGCGGCTGATTGTATTTAGCGCCCGAAAGGTCGATATTGAACAGCAGTTGGCGGCGGTGGTGACAGGCCAAGGTGCGCGGCAGCAGGCGGCGCTGGCGAGAAGTATTTGGGTCGATGTGACGAGTGAGGAGTTTGCGACCGTGTTTAGTTTGGAGTGAGCGCGTGAGTAAGAAGACTATCC
>JBGSHH010000005.1:0-4526 GCA_041752355.1 Pirellulaceae bacterium
GTACACGCGATACGTCTTCGTCAGCTTTGCGCCTCCCCGCTGAAGCGTCTTATAGGAGAGATGGTTGCTCTCCAGCACGAAGGAAAACTCGGCCTCTTGGACGCCCCATTTCAGTACCTCCGGCACGAGCCGCGACATCACGACAAGTCCCAGTCCCCAGCGTTGAAACTCCGGCAACACGTTGGTGCTGATCAGTCGGACGCGCTTGATCTTCTTGCGATTCCACAGCAAGCGAATGAAGCCAAATGGAAATAAGCGGCCATCAATCAACTTGATGCGCGGGTTGTAGTCGAGCAGGCCAAACACAGCGGCGACGGGTCGCCCATCGACTTCAGCGATGGTCGTCATCTCGGGGACAATTAGATTCTTCATGCCATCGGCGGCATGGTCGATCTCGCGATCCGACAGTGGCGTGAAGCCCCAAGTTCCCCCCAGCGACTCGTTGTAGATGTGCAAGAACATCCGCACTTCTTCTTTGAACTTTTTGCGATTGAGAGGGCGAATTTTGATGTCGAAGCGGCGGATCGCTTCGTTCACCACGAACTCAAGTTTCTTGTCGAGTCCTTGGAGCATTCCGATGTGTCCCCAGAACGCGTACATGTCCTGCGATTTGACAAAGCCCGCCCCTTCGATCAATCGCCCGTGATACGGCTGGTTGTACGTCATCATGAATGTGGGCGGTTCAAAGAAACCATCGATGAGCGTGCCGACTTCGTAGTTGAGCGAAGGATTCATCGGCCCGCGGATCCCTTTCATTCCTTGTTCCGTCAGCCAGGCGCGCGCGGCGTCGAGCAAGCCCGTGGCAACCGATTGATCGTCGATTGATTCAAAAAAGCCAAAGAACCCCAGGTCTTCGTGATGCCGCTCAATATGCGTGTAATTGACGATTGCCGCCACGCGCCCGACCGGTTGTTGGCCACGGTAAGCAAGGAAGGTTTGCACCTTGTTTCGATCGTAGAAGGGATGCTTCGCGTAGCCAACGAGTTCCTTTTGGTTTTGGCGCAGCGGCGGCACCCAGTTCGGATCACCCCGATACAAATCCCATGGCAGCCGCAAGAAATCCCGCTTCTCACGCGAAGTTTGCACAGGCACAATGCGAAGATCCGAGGTGACGAGCGACATATTTCAGCAGACCAAAGTAGTAGTGCGGACAGGCAATCACGCCACTTTACTTGCCCCACCGAGCCGCAAACAGGGGAGGCCCGCGTCGTGATTGGGTGTTCCGCACATCGCCTTGGCTATCTAAAATGGCCACATGAAGATACTCGTCACCGGTGCCACCGGATTACTCGGCAATAATGTGGTGCGCACGCTGCTGGAGCGAGGCGAACACGATGTGTGCGTGCTGGCACGTAATGCGGCCGATCGCTCGTTGGCGGGACTATCTTGCGAAGTACATCCAGGCGACGTGCGAGACCGCGCCGCCGTATTGGCCGCTTCCCAGGGCTGTGACGCTGTGATTCATAGTGCGGCGGTGGTCCAACTCGGCTGGACCAAACTCGCCGAGCACCGCGAAATCAATGTCGTCGGTACGCAGAATGTACTGGCGGCTGCGCGCGAAAGTGGCGCGAAGCTCCTCTATGTCTCCACCGTTGACACGCTCGGCGTTGGCCGGGGACAAGATACACTCGCCGAGGGATCTTCCCCTGGTCACAAGATTCGCTCGACCTATGTCGTGACGAAAACAGAAGCGGAAGAAGCCGTCGAACAGGCGATCGTCAAGGGTCAGTACGCCGTCATTGTCCACCCTGGTTTCATGCTCGGACCGTGGGACTGGAAGCCTTCCAGCGGGCGAATGCTGCTCGCAGTGGCGCGCTCGCAAGCGCCATTTGCGCCCATTGGCGGTGGGAGTGTGTGCGACGTGCGCGATGTTGCCTCGGCGATTGCTATCGCCTTGGAGCGCGGCGCGAGCGGACGACATTACATACTGGCAGGACACAATATCGCCTACTTCGAGTTGTGGAAGCAGATGGCGACCGTGACGGGTGGTCGTGCTCCTTACATGCGCGCAGGTCCCTTGATGCGCGTAATTGGCGCGACGTTCGGCGATTTGCGAACACGTCTGACCGGTCGCGAAGGGGACGTGAACAGCGCCGCTGTTGCCATGAGCAGCCAGTGGCACTATTACAACAGCACCCGCGCCGAGCAAGAGCTCAACTATCGCATTCGTCCCTTGAATGAGATTCTGCACGATGCTTGGGAGTGGCTCAAAGCGAACCATCCCAAGTAAGCGATCGGGCTCTACTTCCGCCCACACGGATTACCGCAAGGATAGTCGCCAGCTCCCCGCTCGATTTGCAGCGTGGTGTGTTCGATGCCGAATCGTTCGTGTAGCTCGTGCGTCACTTCCTCGAGAAAGGCGTCTTCGAGTTCGCGAGTATTCATCGCTGGCACGACGAGGTGCGCCGTAAGGGCTGGCTCGGTCGTGCTGAGCGCCCAAATGTGCAGGTCGTGAACCTCCGTCACGGTAGGTAACGCGGCCAGGTACGCTTCCACATCCGTCGGATTAATGCCGCGCGGCACGCTATCGAGCGCTAAATCGAGCGACTCAATGAGCAGGCCCCAGGTGCTCCACAAAATGACTGCCGCAATTGCGAGACTGATGACTGGATCGAGCCACATCCAACCGGTATAAGCCATGGCCAGTCCCGCCAACACCACGCCCAGCGAAACGCCGGCATCGGCTGCCATATGTAGAAACGCGCCGCGAATGTTGACGTCGTGCTGGCCGCCCATGAACATCAGCGCGGTGGCCGTGTTAATGATGATCCCAATGCCGGCCACGATCATCACCACTCCCGGTAGGGTCGGCTCCGGTTGTTGCAGTCGATGGATGGCTTCCCAGCCAATGCCGCCGAGGGCGATCAAAAGCAGCACCGCGTTGAGCAGCGCAGCGAGAATCGACGAACGTTTCCAGCCATAGGTCCGGCGTTCGGTCGGCTTGCGCTGGCCCAGCCAACTCGCCCCCCAGGCTAACAACAAACCGAGCACATCGCTCAAATTGTGTCCCGCGTCAGCCAATAAAGCGAGAGAATCGGCATACCAGCCAAAACCTGCCTCCACCGCAACAAACACTACATTCAACCCAATCCCCACGGCAAAAGCGGTGTGGTATTGTCCCGGCGCGTGCGAATGCGCGTGTCCATGGGGATGACCGGCGTGGGAGTGAGAGTGCGACATGATGCTCGATTGTAGCTTATGGCGCGAGACGTCCGGCGGCGAACGAAATTGTTAGTGCCACGAGCATTTCGCGGCTTCCTCTCTCGTTAGGCTTGATGCCTTCCAATACTATACATGCGACATTTCGTCGTCACCAAGCCGTTCCCGAGCTTCGTCGCTCCAGGGACTATGGGGGGATAGTTCGAGGAACTTACGCCAGTGCGCGTCCGCCTCATCGCGACGCGCTAGGTCATCGAGTAGGCGAGCGAGGTGATAGTGGGCGTCGCTGTAATCGGGATGCAAGGCGAGCGCGCCTGTCAGCGCGGCGATGGCTAGCTCTCGCTCGCCGAGTTCCGCCAAGAGACAACCCAGGTTCGCTCGCGCTTCAATAAGGTTCTCATCCAACTCAAGTGTCATGTAGTAACGTTCGCGTGCGGCAGTTAGATCGCCTTGGCGATAGAGCAATTCCGCCAGCAGAAAGCAAACATCGGCGCGCGGCCCTCCCGCGGCTAGCGCCGCGCGGAGCATTTCAGCCGCGGCGCTGAATTCGTCGTGCTCTTCGAGTTGCGATGCGGTGGACAGCAATTCATCCACGGTCGCGGCAGCGGAAGGTTCGATACGGAGCTTGCGTGAGGGCGATAGCGCTATCACCTCTTCGTTTGTCGACTGCGCGAAGTTCAATCGCCGCTGTCCGCTAGCTTCAATAAGTTCATCATCTTTCCAAAGCAGCAGTTGCTTCCCTTCCACAACGGTTGCCAGTTCCACCAACGGGCGTTCAATATCGGGCGAGCGACGTTTGAGATCCGCCACCGCTCGCTCGATGGCACTGGTAGAAGCGCCGGCCAGCGTGAGTTCCTTCAATTGTCGCGCCACGGCGACTTCGGCAAAATCGAAATAAGGCAATCGCTGTACTTCGCGCACTGCTTCGATCAGTCCCCGCTGATGCCACCGCCGCACCACATTCACCGCCACGCCAATCAAATCGGCCAACATCGCAGGCGTATACAAGCGTCGGACATCGCTTTGGCTTTCCATTAAACCGAGTCGCTGCCACAGATCGGTCTCGGTGAGGACTTCGATTCGTCCCTCGGCCACGGACGCGCGGGTTGGCTCGTCGAGCAATGCCAGGGCCGCATCGGTCGCTTGCTCGGCGCCGATCACCAGCAACGAGCAGCTGACATCGGCATTTTCCACCGGCGTAGCGCCTAGTTCGCGCAACAGCTTGTGCGCCTGCCGGCGCGGCACGCTCCCGAGACGACCGACAATGGCCACCCGCTGGCCTGCGAGAAACGTGGCGTCGGGGGCAATTGGAACGGAATGAGACATCGCGAGATTCAGAGGGCAAAACGGCTGTTTGTGGGGATTTA
>JBGSHH010000006.1:0-3543 GCA_041752355.1 Pirellulaceae bacterium
TAGGCTATGTGGGGGCGGAATTGATCGTGGAAGGCGTGGCACTGGCTGATCCAGAGGCGCATAGTGTTGTTGTTTCACTCGATCCTGTCAGTGCCACGGCGGGGCAAGACACCGAGGCCCACTATATCGCGCGCATCACCAATACCGGAAGCATTTCCGAAGCGTTTCAATTGAGCGTGACCGGTTTGCCTGCGGGATTCACAGTGAGTTTTGCGCAGAATGTAGTGGAGGTTTTACCAGGTGCAGGCAATTATCGGGACGTGGCGTTTTCGATCGTACCCGACATCGACACGCCGGCGTCCGTATACTCCTTCACCTTGGATGCAACGTCGCTGGATGTGGGCAGCAGTGCGATTAACAGTGCCGCAGGTTTCGTAGCGGTCACGAGCCTGGGCGTGCGTGGGGACATCGTGCCCGCTACGGCGCTGCCAGGCGGCACGCTACAATTCATCGTGAAGAATACGGGACAACAGACTGATACCTATGACCTGGCGCTCGCAGGACCGGCCGCTTTGGTTTCGACGTTAAGTTTATCGAGCATCACGCTCGCCGCGGGTGCACAACAGACCGTGACCATTCAAGTTGGCGCGATCGATTTCGCGGTTCCCGGAGGCTTGAATCTGACCGCTAGCGCCACGTCGCGGACGAATGTGGCAATCGCCGCGCTCGATAGTGCCACCATAACTATCGCCGGTACGAAGCAGGTTGGCACGGAATTCTCGCCTCCTTCCAAGCAACTTTCCCAACCAGGTAACACCACTTTCCTATTGGATGTGTTGAATCTCGGCAATCTTGAAGATGCCTATTATGCCACCATCGTCGGCACGACTGGCCCCGTCACTGCAAGCCTCGTCGGCTTGGATGGATTGCCGACGCAGTCGATTTCCCTATTCCGTTTGCCAGGCTTGGCCAGAGGCTCACTCCAATTGTTGGCTACCCTAGAAAGCTTCGGTCAGGGAACCGCGCGCGTCGAAATCCGTTCACTCACGGATGACTCGGTGGTGGCGGAAGCGACCGCGAACTTGTTTGCCATTCCGGAAGCCGCTACCTATTTATCGATCGCGGCCACGAGCGCCGATAAGGCCGAAGGATTTTCAGGCAATACCCCTTTCACATTTAGCGTCACCAGATCGGGAAACCTGGCCGAGGCGACAACGATTGGCTATGCGGTGACGGGAAGCGGTAACAATCCAGCAGAGGCCAGCGACTTTGGTAGCACATTCCCCAGTGGTCAAATCGCCTTCGCGGCGCAAGAAGCGACCAAGACAGTAACAATCAACGTGCGCGGGGATACAACGATCGAACCGAACGAAGAGTTCACGGTAACGCTGTCGAACGCGACCGCAGGCGTGGTGATCGTGAATGCGGCGGCTGTTGGCACGATTCGTAATGACGACGTCGAATCAGGATTCTCGCTCTCGTGCTCGGCGCTACACGTGGGACTCAATACCTGCACGATTCTAGGCGGCACGCCGTATGGCATTGTCGATCTTGCGCTAGGCGTTCAATCGG
The DNA here is from genome assembly GCA_041752355.1 of Pirellulaceae bacterium. GTDB lineage: Bacteria > Planctomycetota > Planctomycetia > Pirellulales > Pirellulaceae > JAEZGD01. The sequence goes on from JBGSHH010000006.1 coordinate 1,513, forward strand.
GACTGCGCGCACTGCCGCAATTTGGCGTGCAATTGGGCATCCTCGATCCGACAATCGTAGCGCAAGGCGTTGTTCAGCCCGATGGCCATGCTGTCGTGCAATTCACCATCGCCACCGCGCAACTACTGCAGCATGTTTTGCTACAAGCCTTTGAGCAAGCACCGAATCAGCGCACGACGAACATCGTTTTGGTGGGCGCGCCGCTGTTGGCGACAGGAGGAAATGCCGCAGGCGGTGTCACGGTAAGTGCTGCTGTTTTGCCAGCATTACTTACCGCCGCCAAGGATCGCTGGAAGGCCTCGGGACTATCCGCCGCTAATGTTCAATTGCTCGATTCCGTGACGGTGGAACTCGTCGATCTTCCTCCAGGCGTGTTAGGGCAGGCGGTCGATCAGCGCATCTACGTCGATACCACAGCGGCGGGACATGGTTGGTTTGTGGATGGCACACCCGCCGATGATGTCGAATTCAGCCTGATGCATTCCGCCGCGGAACGCGGGGCAACCACCAACAGTCCCGCCTTGGCAAAGATCGATTTATTGACGGTGCTGATGCATGAACTCGGACACGTGTTGGGCATGCCGGATGTTACCAATGCTGCCAACGGCGAGCTGTTGCTGTCATCCTTGTCGGAAAGCACGCGACGCTTGCCTAGCGCCGTAGCGGTCAATCCATTGGATGTCAATCGTGATGGCATCGTGTCGCCGCTGGATTCGCTATTGATCATCAACTGGCTCAACTCCGCCAGCGGTCAGAATGGTGCTTCCGGGCAGGCCTATCTCACAGACTATGACGTCAACGGCGATGGGAGCGTTTCGCCGCTTGATGCACTCTTGATCATCATCGATCTGAATCAAACTTCGCACAGCGCCAATGGTGAAAGCTCGCCACAAGTCAATGACAACTCCACGGCCGATGCTTGGGACTCGATTGCAGATGACACGACTGCGAATGACGATTTGCTAGACTTGATCGCCGCTGAGACCGCGAGTTCCTGGCTCGATAATCGGCGAAAAAAAGAATCGGCCATACAACGCGTTTAGAGTCACTCGCCCTACTCGGGACCAAACACTTTCACCTTGCGCAGGTGAAGATAGTTCTAATCGGTAGGCATATTCGGATCGCGCGCCAGAATAAGATAGCGACCGACATAGACGCGATCGAGCAATACTTTCCATTCATCCGCCCCATCGGGCGCTTGCAAATCCTTTGACCACGCCCAGTCGGTGTGTTGGAAAGATGCACGCTCATCCCTTTGGCGCGCCACGCCACTTCGCCGGAACGGTTATGAATTTCCAGTCGCGAGCTCTTGAGGTCGATCACGATGTAGGCGTGTTCATCTGTGATGTGAAATGCGAACTGGACGCCATCCTGTACATGAAACTTTTCTACATTGTTTAAGAGGATTTGTAGCGGAGGATATTTCTGGTCCCATTCGCCGTTGACCGCTGATACGACGTAGGTCGCATCTTTGGATTGCCACTTTTCGACTCCCACCAAGTGCACCGCGACCTTCTTCATGGCCAGGCATGAAATGCTCGTCATTACCCAAGTTTTGACCGCAGCTTTTGCTGGTTGTTTTTCGCGAAGGTATTGTGCTGCTTGAGGTTAGCTTGCCGCGAGCAACTGTACATGATTTGCCTATTGTTAGCATAGGATGATGATTGACCGTCAGGGCCGTCAGGGCCAGGATGCAGTCGCGGCCTGCAAATGCCCAGCGCGAGCATCACCACGCCTTCTTCCACGAGTGAAGTGACCGCCGACCAAAGATGGAATCGCTACAGCCCCACACAAGGCGAGGGGACGGGTTGAACTTCGTAAAGCACATCCAACGCTTGGTTTACGGCGATTTGCCGAATTGGTTACCGCTCAGTTGAGCCCGGCGCCGGCGGTGATGGAGGCTCTCAATGCCGACGACACTCACATCCGCCGTGACGGCACCTTTGCACTCGGGACCAAGGCGGAGTATCAGACGACACTTAACAAATGGAAGCAATGGGGAAACGGAGTTCCGCTCGAAGAACTTGGTCG
>JBGSHH010000007.1:0-26662 GCA_041752355.1 Pirellulaceae bacterium
TACTTAACGATTTAAAGATAGGAGAGATCCCATGAAAGCCATCATTACCTTGCTGGCGGTTTGCGGCGCTGCCGTCTTAATTGCTGTGGCGCTTCGGCCATCCCCGTCGGCCTCGTTCGGTGCGGAAGCGGTGGCGCTGAACACCTGCCCAGAGTTACCTCGTCGAGTTGCCGCAAAGGATGGGGAGCAGCATGGCTTGAGCGCTCGGCTCGCGTTGCGGGAACACGGTCAACATACGACCGGGATGCACACCTATTCCATCTATTCGCTCAGCGTCGAGATCGAAAACCCGTCGTATTCGCAGATGGCACTCGTCGAGTTTGATCCGAATGATTTGCAGGTGGAGCTGCTCGACGCGAAAGGGAACGTGATCCCACCGAGTCCGCAGGAGCGTTCCGGACCGGTTCGCTTAGCGCACCAGGTTGTCATCCCCGTGGATAGCTATGTCGGGCTCTCCGCCTACGACCAGGGAATGGGAGTGTCCGGCAAAATTCAACTGAACGCCGGTACGATCTGGCATCCGTCGCCTGGAGAGTATCAAGTCCGAGGGACGGTCGCAGTCACTGTTTCCTTTAGCAGGGTGCAAGTCGAAGGGACGCACGGCAATATCGTGAAAGCCCCGCAGGACTGGGACGGCAAGCCGCAACGTGTCGAACTCAAACTGCCCCTGTCGCGTTTCACTTTGCGACCTCTTGAATAACACAGGATGCGCCGCTACTGCTTGTATCTTCTTTGAATTGGATCTGTCATCCTTACGATGGCGGCGCTGATTTTGTACTTCCAAACCGCCCCTGTCGTGACGAGCTGAGATCCTATTTCTCTGACTGGCTTTCAAAACATCCACGCGGGCTTTAGGAAGCAAAATAACAAAGCCGTGAACCGGTGCGGCAAAGTCATCCCGTCTCGCCGAGTCGGAACCGAGGTTCCAGCCTACGAAAAGAACGGCCCAGCGCCCCCTCCGCTATCCCTTGCGAGGCTGGGGGCGTTGTGGCACGATACGCTCTCTGGAATTGTTGCACTCCCCCTCTTCCGATCCCGCATTAAATTCGAGTTACTGCCATGGCTGCTTTCCCTGAAGTCCCGAAAATCAAATACGAAGGCCCATCGTCGAAGAATCCACTGGCGTTCCGTTGGTACAACGAGGACGAAGTCGTCGAAGGGAAGTCGATGAAGGAACACCTGCGGTTTGCTGTGGTGTATTGGCACACCTTCCGCGGTACTGGCAGCGATCCGTTTGGTCCCGGCACGATGGTACGCCCTTGGGATGATGGGAGCGAATCGGTCGAGAACGCGCAGAATCGCGCGCGCGTCGCTTTTGAGTTTATCGAGAAGCTCGGCGCGCCGTACTACGCCTTTCACGATCGCGATGTGGCCCCCGAAGGGAAGACCCTCGCCGAGAGCAATAAGAATTTCGACGCCGTCGCCAAAGTCCTGAAAGAAGAACAACAGCGGACCGGCATCAAGTTGCTGTGGGGCACCGCCAACATGTTCAGCAACCCGCGTTTCATGCATGGGGCGGCGACTACTTGCAATGCCGATGTCTTCGCTTATGCCGCCGCGCAAGTGAAGAAGGCGCTGGAAGTGACCAACGAACTTGGTGGCGAGAACTATGTCTTCTGGGGTGGTCGCGAAGGCTATCAATGCCTCTACAACACCGACATGAAGCGCGAGCTCGATCATCTGGGGCGCTTCTTTCACATGGCGGTCGACTACGCCAAAGAGATTGGCTTCACCGGTACGTTTCTCATCGAGCCCAAGCCGAAGGAGCCCACCAAGCACCAGTACGATAGCGATGCCGCCGCCTGCATTAACTTCCTGCGGGCGTATGATCTGACCAAGCAGTTCAAGCTGAACATCGAGACCAACCATGCCACGCTGGCTGGTCACACGATGATGCACGAACTCGAGTATGCCGGCATGCAAGGGATGCTCGGCTCGATCGATGCCAACACCGGCGATCTGATGCTCGGTTGGGATACGGATCAATTCCCGACGAATTTCTACCTCACTGCCGAGATCATGCTTTCGCTGCTCAAGTACGGCCTGTCGCCTGGTGGTGTGAACTTCGACGCCAAAGTGCGCCGCGAGAGCTTCGAGCCCATCGATCTGTTCTATGCCCACATCGGTGGCATGGATGCCTTCGCGCGCGGTCTCAAGATTGCTGCGGCGATTCGCGCCGATGGGGATTTGGCCGGCTTCGTCAAGCAGCGCTATAGCAGTTGGGACAGCGGCCTGGGTGCCGAGATCGAAGCAGGCAAGCACAGCTTGAAGACGCTGGAATCCTACATGTTGCAAATGGGCGAAGCGAACGCCAATCAAAGCGGTCGGCAGGAAATGCTCGAGAACCTGATCAACCGTTATTTGTAGTTCGACTCGACTCACGAGGACGCGAAAAGCAGTGGCGCTATGAAGACAAACGGCAATGCGAGCGAGACTGGTGATGTCGCCAGATTGCAGGCCCGTATTGCCGAGTTGGAGTCGCGCCTAAAAACCGCGGAGAGTGAGCGCGACGCCGCACTCGACAAGAACCAGTGGTGGGAACGACTTTCCGAAGCGTCGTCCCACTTTGTCTCCGTCTTCGACGAGCAGTTGCACTATTGCTATCTCAATCACCGCGCGGAGGAATACACCGACGCGCCTATTGTTGGTCAGCCGTTGCGCGATTTCGTCGCGCCGCAATTTGTCGAGGCGACCGAAGCGGCCTATTATCACACGCTTCAGACGGGCGAGTCGTCGCGATTTAAGTCGCAAGATCGGGTGGGGTTGCATTGGTACGAAAACGAGGTGGAACGCTTCGTAATGGACGATGGTCGTCGCTACGTCTTTTCGGTCAGTCGCAACATCGACCAACGAATCCAGACGGAAACCGACCTGCGCGACGCGCAATCGCTCTGGAACAGTCTCGTCGCGAACTCGCCTGATACGATTCTTTTGCTGGAGCGCGATGCAAAGATCCTGTATATCAATCGGACTTCGCCTGGATACAAACAAGAGGATTTGATCGGTCACTACGGCTTTGAATTTGTGCTTCCCGAGTACAAAGAGGCGATGCGTGTCGCCATCGTGACGGCGGTCGATACTGGGAAACCCCAGCACTACGAGATGCGCGATGTTATCAATCGGATGTGGTGGTGGATCACGCTGGTACCCGTTCGCAATGACACGCAGACGGAACTGGTGCTCGCGATCAGTCAGGATGTTTCGGAACGGCGCAACACCGAGTTAGCGCTACACGAGAGCGAAACACGCCTACGAATGGTGCTGTCGCAGACGCCTGCGATCGTATGGACGGTGGACTGCGACGAAAACGTGCTGAGCGCCGATGGTGCCGGCTTGCAGTTGGTCGACATGGAGCACCAGGACTGGCGAGGGAAGTCGCTAGCGGAGATGTATCAGAGTAACGATCCTGAATTCCCGCCACTCGCGGCGCATCGCGCGGCGCTCTTAGGCGAGTCGGGGACCTATGATCAGACGATCGCCGGCATTCACTTTCACAATCGCGTCGAACCGCTGCGGGATTCCTCAGGCAAGATTGTCGGCGCGCTGGGTGTGGCGGTGGACGTGTCGGCGCGCAAGCAATCCGAAGATGATATCCGTCGCGCGAGGGATGAACTCGAACAACATGTGAAGGATCGAACTTCCGAACTCGATGCGGTGAATCGTAACCTTCGCCACGATATTGCCCAGCGTAAATTGGTGGAGAAACAATTGCGTGATAGTGAGGAACGCTTTCGTATTATCGCGGAAACGGTTCCCGTGGCGGTCGTTATCACACGCCGTTCCGATGGCTTGATCCGTTTTGCCAACCATCGCGCCGGCGAACTCGTCGGCTTGCCCCGACAAGCGCTTTTTTCCCGGCAATCGAGCGAATTCTATTACGATCCCGCCGATCGTGTAGCGATTTTGGATCGTCTCGCACAATCCGAAGACATGGTCGAGACGGAGTTGCAACTCAAACGTAACGATGGCTCGCCGGTGATGGTGAACGTTTCCTATCAACCGATTACCTACGATGGCGACCCAGCCATCTTGACCGGTTTGATCGACATCACGCGGCGCATGGACACGGAACAAGCACTGCGCAGCGAGCGGCGATTACTCAAGCGGTTACTCGATTTGCACGAACGCGATCGGCAATTGATCTCGTATGAGATTCACGACGGCATTGTCCAGGATATGACCGCTTCCTTGATGTTCTTAGAATCTTCGCGCCCCCCTGAGGATGCCGATGCATCGGTCGTGGAAACGTTCGAACGCGGCGTGAAGGTCTTGCGCGAGAGCATCAACGAAGCGCGACGTTTGATCAACGGTTTGCGTCCGCCGGTATTGGAAGACGAAGGGGTTGTGGCCGCTTTGGAGGCCTTGATCGAGGACATTCGCGATACTGCCTGCATGGACATCGAGTTCCACAGCGACGTCAGTTTTCAGCGTTTGGCACCAGCGCTCGAGATGGCCATTTATCGCATCGTGCAAGAAGGGTTGAACAACGTCTGGCACCATAGCCGCTCGAAGCGCGCGCGTGTCGATCTGGTCCAGCAGGACGATTCCATCGCGATTGTCGTGCAAGACTGGGGCATTGGCTTCGATCCCACGAAAGTGTCCAAACGTCGCTATGGCTTGATGGGAGTCCGCGAGCGAGCACGCTTGCTGAATGGTCACGCTTCGCTTGACACCAAGATTGGCGCAGGGACAACCCTGCGCGTTGAGCTACCTTTGACCGATGCGCTTATGCCGTCCGTGGAGTAGCAGCCTGCCGAATCAGATCGGACGCACTCAGTACTAAGGCCAATTTGCCGCCGCCCAGTTGCGCGACGCCAGCGACTTTGTCGACTTGTGGTAGCAACTCGCGAATGCTGTTGATGACGACTTTCCGCTGTCCCAGCACACGCTCCGTCAACATGCAGATCATCCCCTCCTTGGAACGCAAAACGATTCCATAGACCGTCTGGCCCGAGAGAGGCATCGGCGGCAAGTTCAACATCTCGGCCAGCGACACGGCGGCTAGTGGTTCGCCACGAATCACGGCAATAGGAGCACTCTGCACGGTTTTCAAGTCGGAGGGGCGCAGTTCCACGATCTCGCGAATCTGTTCCAGTGGAACCACGTAGTTGGCGTTGCCATCGCGCAGCAACAGGCCATCCACCACCAACACCGCCTGCCGAATCGGAATCGTGAGTTTGAACGTCGTGCCAACGCCCAGTTGTGAAGTCACCGTGACATCGCCATCATGTTCGCGCAAGGTCGTGCGCACGACATCCATACCGACGCCGCGACCGGAAACCTCCGTCACTTGTTCGGCGGTGGAAAAGCCCGGGTGAAAAATCAGATCGATCGCTTCGGCATCCGTCAACGCATCAATTTGTTCCGGCGGAAGCAGCTTCTTCTCACGTGCCTTGCGTCGTAAGCGACCGGGGTCGATGCCACGGCCATCGTCTTCAATGGTGATGATCACATGCGAACGAGTCAGCTCGCACTTGAGCGTTAACAGACCGGCGATCGGCTTACCAACGGCTTGCCGTTCCTCGGTGGTTTCAATGGCGTGGTCGCAAACATTGCGAACCATGTGCGTCAGCGGCGAATCGAGATCTTCGACGAGCGACTTGTCGATGCCGAGTTCTTCGCCGATCAGCCGCACATCGAGTTGTTTGCCCAGATTGCCCGCCAGGGAACGGGCCATGCGGGGGAACTTGCCGAACAGTGCTTGCACCGGCACGTTACGCAATGTCACCACGCTATGTTGCAGATTGTTTGTTTGTGTGTAGAAGGCCGCGTTAATCTGCTTGAGTTCGTCGACCAGGCTTGCCAGTTGTTTTTCCGACGACATTCGCGCGTGCAAGTCTTTCAAGCGTTCGCACGTGATGAAAAGGTGCGATACATCATCGACGAATTCATCGAGATGTTCTTCCTTCACACGGATTAGTCGGTTCTTTCCGCCAGAGGGATTGTTGGTCGTCGCCGGCGCGGCGATCTCCTTGCTTTCGGCGGCAGGCGGCGTAGCAACGGGCTCTGCTGTCGGCGACGGGATGGCAAACGCCGGTGCGTGAAGGGCCGTCAACGCGGGTTCCAGGGCCTCCCAGACGATACTCAACAGCGTGGCATCCAAATCCAGCGGGCAGTTGACGATCGCCGCCATGTTCTCGGCAGCGCAACGCAATTGACCGGCGATGTCCGCGGCGGTGGGTTGAGCGAGTTGATTAGCCAGGGTTTGCGCATCGGCGATCATCATCTGGCAGAGCGCACGATCGAAATTGCCTTCGCCGGCTGCGATGAAGGGGAGCAAGAGTTGACGCGTTTGCGCGGTGACGTTGTCGCCTTCCCAGGCAAAGTTCTCTATCGCCCAAGCCTGTGGCAGGCGTTTGTTGGAGGTCAGTGGCGCATCCTCGGAGGCTTGCTCGCTGGGGGCTAGTGTGCGCAAGATTTTGACCCAACGCTCGGACTGCGGCAGCTTTGCGGCGGCGATCTCGTCGGCGAGCGCGGTGAGTTCGTCGAGCCAGCGCGCCTCAGGAGATTGCGTTGTGTCGCCATTGGCGATCGCGTTCTCAACCGTCTGTAGTATTTCCAGCGCGCGCGGCCCGAGCTCTTCCGTCGCCTGACCGTCCAGCACGCCATGCAGCATTTCATCGAGTTGATCGAAACCGTCGGTGAGCGCGCGCTGTAATTCCTCGCTTAAGTCGAGGCGCCCGTTGCGCACTTCGTCAAGCGTGTTTTCTAGCGCGTGCGCAAACTTTTTGATCGCCGTCAGACCGAAAAACCCCGCATTACCTTTGATCGAATGAACCGCGCGAAACACGGCGTGAATGGGCGCGACGTTTTGCGGTGACTGACGAAATTCGCGCAATTGATCGGGCAACGAGCGCAAGCCGTGGATCGCCTCGTCGATAAAGCCGAGCAAGAGCTCGTCGTTCTGTGCTATGCCGGTAGTCATACAAATATCGTTTCGTTAGGCAGTTGTGCACAATTCGGATTGACGGCGGCTCGCCAGGTCTTGCAGCGTGTGCCACCACTCATCGAGTTTTCCAAACGTGGCATCCAGACGAATATGAAACTCATCGTAGTCGAGCACCGGTTTGAAGAAGCAAGCTTCCGCGCCGCGACGCATCGACTCCAACACGGCATTCATCGACACCAAGCCAGTCAGCATGATGACTTGCACGCCCCCGTCGAACTCCTTGATGCGCGAGAGGACTTCCAAGCCATTTTCCATCGGCATATCGACATCCAGAATCGCCACGCGACAGTGGTGTTCGAGTAACGTGGCGATGGTGCGCGACGGGTCGTCGAGCGAAATGACTTCATAGCCACGATTGCGAAGATTGGTACCGACCACGCGTAGAATCGCGGGATCGTCATCCACGTGCAGCACGGCACGGCGAACGGAATGCATGGTCAACGCTCCGGAAAGAGACTCGGACTGCCCCACGTTGGCAACTACATCCGTGCGGATGTCGCGCCATACCTACCAACTCGGAAATCTAGGTTGGAATTCGGCTCGAAGGGGCCGGACAAAGGCAACGTCGTAAGGTTCGCCAAGGCGCAGACGCGTGCTGTCGATCGTGCCGATTCTAGGGGCCGCAACAGGGAGTGGCCCCTCGACCATGGTTCCGATTATGCCGATTCGCGCAAGTCGGAGTGGTGCAGTCGGCGATACGTTTCGCACCGTTCGAGCAATTCATGGTGCCGCCCATCGGCGATGATCCGCCCTTTATCCATCACAATAATCCGATCGGCCAGCGCCAAAGTGCTGAGACGATGGGTGATCATGATGGTGGTGCGGCCCTTGATGAATTGCTCGAGGGCTTTATGAATGAGCGTTTCGCTTTCGGGATCGATCTGGCTGGTGGCTTCGTCGAGGATGAGGATCTGCGGATCGCGCAAAATCGCTCTCGCCAAGGCGATGCGTTGACGCTGTCCGCCGCTCAGCCGGCCGCCGCGTTCGCCGACATTCGTGTGATAACCTTCTTCCAGCACTTCCTCGATGAACTTGTGTGCGTGGGCTTGCTTCGCCGCCGCGATCACCGCCTCATCGCTGGCGTGCAGCGAGCCATAGCGAATGTTTTCCAGGATGGTGTCGTCGAACAAGTGCGGTTGCTGCGTAACCATGCCACAGATGGCGCGCAGGTCGCGCTGGCGCACCTCGCGCAGATCGGTGTAATCGAGTCGCACGCTTCCCGACACGGGGTCGTAGAAGCGCATGATCAAACTCGCGAGTGTACTCTTGCCGCAGCCATTGGGTCCGACGATCGCCACGGATTGTCCGAAAGGGATTCTTAGCGATAGTTCGTTCAGCACCGGTTGATCCGGGATGTAGCTGAACTGGACCTTGTCGAAGATCAGTTCCGCGTGCGAGGTTGGCAGTGGCTTAGTGGTTGGCGGATCTTTAACCGCTGGCTCGCGATCGAGCATCAAGTACAGTCGATCCGACGCCACGACACCCCGCTGCAATTCGCCGAAGACCGCCGAGAATTTGCGCGCAGGATCGCTCACGCCGGCCAAGAACGCAAAGAAGGCCATCAGCGAGCCAAAGGTCATGGGGCGTGCGGCTAGCGGAATGCCCAGTAGCGAAGTCTCTTGATATAGCACCAGGTAACCGCCGGCCAGGAGCGCCAAACAGATCACGCCGATGCCGAGCAATTCCGTATTGGGTTTGGCCAGCGCACCGAGAAACGTGGCTTGCATCTGCCGACGATACAGTTGCTTGGTCGCCTGACGAAAGCGTCGCCGTTCCAAGCGTTCCATATTGAACGCTTTGATGACTTGAATGCCTGTGAATGTTTCGCTTAAGCGATTGTAAAACACCGCGACTTCTTGCAGCGATTTATGGATCGTCGTCTTGATGCGTTTGGCCAGGCGATGCATCAAGATGAGCGCTACCGGCGTCAGCACGAAGCTGAATAACAACAATCGCCAATTGATAAATGCCGCGCCCGTGATACACACGATCATTTTCAGGGGTTCGCGCGTCAAGTCGCCAAAGAGCACACTTACCGCGCTCACCACCTGGCCGAGTTCGCTGGTAAAGTGGCTCATCAAGGTGCCCGTGCGATCCTTGCCGAATGTCCCCAGATCCATCCGCAGCACATGTCGATAGAATTTTTGCCGGAGTTCCAGTGTGATTAAGCCGGTCAGGCGCGCGACGAGAATCTGTTGACCGACCAGAAAGGCGTCTTTAATCAGCGTACCAACGAGCAGGAAGACGACCACCCACACCAACGTTTGAAAGGGGTCGTGGGGCAAATATTGGTGAATGAACGGTTGCAGCCATTGATAGGTACCCAGCGACTTGCGCTCGATATCCAACCGTGATTGCATGACACCGACGGCCAATTCGCTTTTGCGCTGCTCCGCTTCCGTGGGGTGGGCGGCGATCGTTTCTTGATGGGCAACGATCTTGGCTTCGTAGTCGACGATCGCTTGCTCGCTCTTGACGATCCGCTCATCGATCCACGATTGCATGGAATCGCCGCGAAACACAACTTCAATAAACGGGTAGACCGTCGTGATGTTGGCACCCCACATCACGGCCACCATCAGCGAGCAAATGAAAGCACCCGCCACAGTCCATTTGTGGTCGAGAGCCATCCGCACGGCGCGGGCAAAATTCTTCATCGCCAAACCATCCTTGGTTCGTTCGCGGAGCGAACTGCTAGCAGCGTCACAGTGGCGGAACAACGGACGGGTGGTTGTAACAAATTGCCTGCCGACCGCAAAGATGAACTTCCGGCAGCTGCTAGCGGCAGGCATTTCCACCATTTGCTGCCCCGCAGCCATACTAGCAGCGGGGCGAGGCGAAGGTTAATCTAGGGAATTCGACAGATATTTGGGAAGTTGAACACGCTTATGCCTCCGCCCCGTCAGACCGCCACGTACCTCATGCACCGCTTTCGGGAGGCGGGCTTCGAGCCGCACGCGCGGCACGGGCAGAATTTTCTTATCGATCTGAATCTGCTCGGCATTTTGCTCGACGCCGCAGATTTAGGGCCTCAAGACGTGGTGCTGGAAATTGGCACCGGCATGGGAACGCTCACCACGCAAATGGCGCAGCGTGCCGGGCACGTAATCACCGTCGAGATCGACGAGCATCTGCACCAACTGGCTGGCGAGGAATTGGTCGATTTTGAGAACGTCACGATGCTACATCAAGACGCACTCCGGAATAAGAACAATCTCCATCCAATCGTGCTGGACACAATCGCCCAGCAAGTCGCCGAGATCCCTGGCGGTCGTCTCAAACTGGTCGCCAACTTGCCGTACAACATCGCCACGCCGATCATTTCCAACTTGCTCGAAACACCGATCGTACCCACGTCGATGACGGTGACGATTCAGAAGGAAGTCGCCGATCGTATTGTGGCGGTTCCCAATACCAAGGATTACAGCGGCCTGAGCATTTGGGTGCAAAGCCTGTGCGAAGTGGAGATCTTGCGGGTGCTCTCGCCGACGGTCTTTTGGCCGCGTCCCAAAGTAAACTCCGCCATCATTCAAGTCCGCCCCAGCGCCGAGAAGCGGGCGAAGATTCCCGAGCTGAAATTCTTTCACGAATTTGTGCGCGCCTTGTTTTTTCATCGCCGAAAATTCTTGCGCAGCGTGGTGTTGAGCGCGTTTAAGGATCGACTCGACAAGGCGACGGTGGACGAAGTGCTAACCCAGCAGCAACTTGGCCCTAACGCCCGCGCCGAACAACTCGACACGGAAACGATTCTCGCACTCGGCGAAGCCTTGCGTGCGAAATTGTAAACTGCTGCGCGAGTTACGACCTGCGCCCTCTGGAGCGCGGGCCTCCCGCCCGCTGCATGTCGGACTCGCGCAACGTCCGCCAAGGACGGATCTGCCGAGCCATCCTCCGAAGAGACTGGTGCCCTTTCACGCGGCGCTGTATGCTTATTCGCAGTGATTTGGGATCGATCGGTTTCCACTGTTGAGCGATGGATCATGCGTTTCATTGAAATGACCGGCAAGAGTCTCGCCCGCATTATTAGCGACGATGAGATCAGCATCAAAGATTTGCAGCGCGCTGGCGTTGAAGACGACACCGTGGTGCGGATCAACTTGCAAGGCGATATCGAAATTCGTCGTCCTGATCGCTGGGATGTGATCGGCGGACTACTCGGCAATTTCGAGGAACGCATCAAGAAGGGGACCGGCATGACTTGGGCGTAACGGAGGAGCTCGCTGGACACTAGGAAGGCACGACCAACTCCGCCGTTTGCTCCGCGGCTTTCACGCGCGCGATCGTACCGCTGGTGAAGGCGAGGAAGTCGCTTTCGATGCCATCCGAAAAGATCACACCTTGCTCTGGCATGAGCGATTCGATCACCAGTTCGCACTCTTCTTCCAGCACACCGGCCACCATGTTCGCTTGCGAATGGCGACTGGCGAACGGCTCACGCACGACCCACACGAGGCGTCGATCTTCCCAGTCCAGTTGCAGCGACTGTTCTACGTCGCCGCCGAAAAAACGCGCCACACCGCGTGTCATGTTGAAGACGGACGAGAGCCAGCCTGTCGATCCAGCACCGGTCGAAACGATAATGCCGCTGGAAGATTGCGACTCCGCTTCCCCCTCCGCTTCGATCGTGTAGCGCGCGGAAGTGTGACTGGCACAGCCGATGAAGAAATCGTTGAAGGCGAGCATCCGCTGCCCGTCGTTGAGTTGCACTTCGGCCAATGTGACAGAACGCGTTATTGCACAACCGGCGAGCGCGAGTTTCACGGCCTGGCGGGCTTGAGAAACGCTGAACGGCAGCAGTATGCCATCGAACCGCGAAGGATCGGGATTGACCGCCACGATCGGCAATCCTGCGGCATATTTGGCGGTATTGGCGACCAGGCCATCCTGCCCCATCACGACGACCGCCGCACATTGTCGAAAATCGAAGGTGGGAACGTACGCGCGATCGATCACGCGCACCGGAGGGCCGAGTTCCAGTTCGTGACGCAATTGTCGCAATGTAGATTGATAGACTTGATCCTCCAGGACGTACTGATTGAACTCTGCCGTGGCCGCAACGTCGGGGTCTTGCTCGCTGGTGAAGGACTTGCTGCGATTTAACTGGCGGCGACGTTCCGCTTCGTGCGCATGGGCTTGACGGAGACGAAACTTCGCCTGCTCGGTGGTCATCCAGCGACTTTTCAATCCGGCCAGACGCGTTTCGCGCGTGACGATCACAATACCAGGTGTGGTGTTCATGTTTGTACTTACTACGGTCCGCGAGATACTAACCCGCAGCGTCAGTGAGGAGGCATTGGCTTATCAGCGATTCACACGAACCCGAAGCGTCAGCGAGGAAATCGGCCATTCACACTAACCCGAAGCGTGAGCGAGGAAAAATGGCTGGAGCATCACGTGGGCGCGTGATGAGCACTTTACTTTGTCATCCCTTGCGACCATCCTTCAGCAGTGAGTTCAACAGCTCAGGCGAGATGTTTAGTTCCCCGATCTTGCTGGCGTTGTCGGCGAGGTCGCGAAAGGCCAAAGCGATCATGAGTTTAGGATCGCCTGCGCCGCCACTGGCCGCCATGAGCGTTCGCCAATCGACGCTCTTGAGCGGTTCCAGCGTGACTTGCAACGCATGGGCGCGGGCGTCCGCTTCTTGGCGATCGTTGTCGGTCTTTTGCTTGACGAGGGTCGCCCTTTGCTCTTCGACGGCGATCTCGGCGGCCATTTGTGTTTCGCGGACGAGGCGGCGTTTCTGTTCGACTGAGATTTCCGTTTGCAGTTCGTTCTCTTTAATGGTTCTTTCTTGTTCCACGGCAGCGTTGCGGCGCGCATAGACAGCTTCGTCGGCTTGCCGTAGGAGTTCCTCCCGCGCGCTAGCTTGCAATGCTTTCGCCATTTCCGGTATCGGTTTGATGCCGAGAATTGATAATCCCATCACTTCGACACCGAGCAGTTCGACCGCCGGCGATTTTTGCAAACCAGCGAGAACCTCGTGCAGCAGTTCGTCGGTTTGCACCAGCAAATCCCGCAGGTGTCGCCGCTGCGTGAACGAGCGGGCGAGGATTTGCGTAGCATGTATCAACCGATCGCCCAGCTTGTTGGGGTCTTCGGTTTGGTAGTGTTCGAAGCGATCAACGGTGAAATCGAGGACCGCAGCCAAACGCTTGGGATCGGCGACGCGATAGGTAAGTTCGCCTTGGATCGTGGCGTCTTGAAAGTCGGCGGTCACTTCGTTGAAGACGAATGGCACGCCGGTGCTGGCGAGGGGCAGTTTGACAATGGTCGAAGTCGGACGAAAGTACCAGAAAGACAATCCCACTCCTTCGCGCGCCAAGCGGCTCCCCTTGTATTGCATGACGTAAGTGGTGGGTGGGGCCTTCAGATACTCAAAGCCAAGCATGTGGCGATTCTCCTGGGGGAATGGGATGCAGAACTCCTCGAAGCGGCGGTCGAAACGGGTTCGCGAGCGAACTTGCCCAAAAACTTGGCACTCGACGTGGAAAGTTTCGCGTCGAGCATCGTCAAAGCCAATGGGAAAATAGCTCTTCGCCGACAGGTATCCAACATGACAATACTTCAACACCTCACGTTCGCTACCAGCTATTCGATTTTTAGTCGGCAAGATTTGCCAAGCTCGAGCGAAAACCCTTCGCATTCGCATGCCCAACGGCTTGTGACACAATTCACAGGTTGAGAATCGGTTCTTGCAATCGCCTTGCCGTCTGCCACAATCAACGCCATGCTGATTCCCAAATTCTCTATTCGATTCCTGCTCGGGCTCATGACCGCTGTGGCGGTGTTTTGCCTGATCGCGTCCTTCGCGATGCAGGGACAAGCCTGGGCGTTGGCACTCTGTCTGGCGCTGGGTTCGTTATTGTCGGTATTCCTCTCTTATGCGCTTTACTTTTGGTTGACCTTGCCATTGTCGCTGTTGGATGCCGCTTTGCGTGGCCCTCCGCAGCCAACCTCGCCGTTCGCCACCGATCGACCGCCGCCTCAAATCCTCCCTCCGCAAGAACCGGAGTGACAATGGGCGTGGGTGCAATTCAAAGGTTAAGGAACGTGGGCATGTTGTCGGCTCTTTCACGAAGCATTGGCTGCTTATTGCTGATTGTCATTGCCCTGCTGGTAGCGCTGCCTGTCCAGGCGGGCACCGGTGGGACGTTTTCTTTGCCGCTGCCGGGAAAGAAGATTAAGCATCGTGCGCGGATGTGGGTGGAGTCGAACTGGGTGGCGGGGGCTGGCTATCGCCCGGTGAAGGTTACGATCTTCAACCATCCTGGCGGCGCGACAACTTTCGATCGGGACTTTCGCGTGGTGGTGCGACCTTCCGGTTATACCGGCTTCGACATCGCCGGCGCGGTGCAGCAGTATGTCGAGATGCCGGAAGGAAGCGTTTCCGGCAGTGTGGTGATCTCCGTGCCGCAAGCCTCGCAATGGAGTTTGCTATCGATCGAAGTTTATGAAGGGGGCGACAAGATTCCCGAGTTATCCGAACATCTCTCGTTCATGAATCTCGGACGCGGCTTGACGATGGGTGCTTGGGCTGAGGGGATGCCCTCGGTGCTGTTTATCGATCCCGACGTCCCCGCCCGTGGCAATCGCGATTCGATCGTAGCGACACAGCGCTCCGGTACGCCGATCCCGCCGACCTACCTCTTGCCGGATATTCGCCATTGGCAAGAACTGGCACCGCCGATTACTTACGGATCGACGATTCCGCAAATGGTGCTGAACAAGTTCGATCAGCGGCAGGCCGATAGTGCCACGCTCACCAACGTTCAAGATAACGAACTCATTGAAATGCTGCCGCCTGACGAATTGCCCGAGACCTGGCTCGACCTCACTTGCTTGGATATCGTCTTTATTTCGCTGCCTGACGCGGAGGCCTTGGCGAAGAATCATCCGCGGCGTTGGCGGGCCTTGCTCGATTGGACCGCGTCGGGCACAACGCTCATCATCAGCGATGTTGGTCAGGATTTGGTCCGCTTGGAACAAGTCGAAAAACTTTGCGCGCTTTCTCCGCTTAAGCCATTGCCAGAAGAAGCAAGCGAACATCGCGGTTGGACGCTGCCCAAGGCAGAATATGCCCGCAAGGGTTTGAGAGCATTGTACGAGCAGCACTCGCAAAACCAGCGGCAGTACTACAACGAGGATGGCACGACGCGTTCCTACGAGTTGCCCAAAATCGACGACGTGAATGCTTCTGATCCTCGCTTCGCTTTTCGCGCGCTGGGCTCGGGGCGAGTGGCGGCGATGGCGAGCGAAGAATCGCTGGGAAATCCTCCTACGGATCTCGCGTGGCTTTTGAACCAAATCGACGCGCGCTATTGGATCGCTTTCCAACGCCGAGGTATTTCCTTGGAGCGCGAGAATAGCGACTTCATGAACTTTCTGGTCTCGGGCACGGGACGTGTGCCAGTGGTTTCCTTCTTGGTGTTGATTTCGCTGTTTAGTATCGTGATTGGCCCATTGAATTACATGTTCTTGAAGCGGCGGCGGCGTTTGTTCTTCCTCTTAGTGACCGTGCCAGGTGGCGCGGCAATTGTCACGTTCAGTTTGTTTGCCTACGCGCTGGTGAGTGATGGTTTGGGAGTTCGCCTGCGAGCGCGCAGCTTCACCAAGCTCGATCAAACCAATGGCCAGGTGGCCGTCTGGTCGCGGCAGTCGTACTATGCCGGCTTGTCACCCTCAGGTGGTTTGACCTTTCCCACGGATACCTCGGTAATTCCCATCAGCGAGTTTCCTACCACGGGCAATTCCCAGCGATTGTTAGTGTGGGATGAGACGCAGAATATGCGCAATGGCTACGTTCCCTCGCGAAGTTCGACGCAGTTTCTCGTGCAACGCGTGGCGAAGACCGAGGCCAAACTCGAAGTGACTTCCGCCCCAGCCGGTTCGGCACCACGCGTGACGAACAAACTTCAATCGCAAATCCATCGCCTGGTTTTGCGCGATCGCAATGGCGAGTACTACCACGCTGGCGATATCGCGCAAGATGCTGCCGTGACGCTCTCGCCGATGATCCCCTCAGAAGCCAGCAAGCTCTCGGAAGAGGAGTCGCTCACCGCCTGGAACACGGAGATGACGCGCGTCATGCAGGCGTTCTCTCAGGTGTATAACAATACGCGCCCGGTACCGCCCGATAGCTATCAATACAACGAGTACTCGGGTAATTTGTGGAACTTCAACGAGAACGGCTCACACTATAACCGCTACTATGGCGGTCGGTACTACGATCGTTCGCTCCCGCCTGCTTTGTTCGGCACGAGCATTTTGGAGACGGAATTGCGTCGCTGCACCATGCCTTCGCTGCGGTTGGATCCAGGTACCTACGTGGTTCTGCTGACCGCGAACCCGGAAATGCCGCGAGGCTATCAAGAAGTGGCGGAAGAGCCCGGGATGCACTTGCTGGAGGGCCGCTGGTAACACGCATGATTGCAACGCATCCCACCATCGAATTGCACCGACTGCACCGCATCTTCGGCAGTACGCACGCCGTCAACGATATTTCGTTTGAAGTGCATCGCGGCCAGGTCTTTGGGTACATCGGCCCCAATGGCGCAGGCAAGACAACGAGCATGCGGATCCTCTCCACACTCGACTTGCCCAGCTATGGGGATGCATTGGTCGATGGCTTTTCGTGCGTGAATGATCCCGATCGCGTCCGCCGCCGTTTGGGTTTCATGCCGGATTACTTCGGCACCTACGCGAATGTGAATTGCTGGGAGTATCTCGATTTCTTCGCCCGCGCACATGGTCTGGTGGGGCGGGAGCGAACGCAATCGATTCGCCGCGTGATGTCGTTCACTGGTTTGGATGTTTTGGCCGAAAAACCGATCCGCGGACTTTCCAAAGGCATGAAGCAACGACTCTGTTTGGGGCGGACGTTGATTCATGATCCGGCCGTGCTGATTTTGGACGAACCGGCGGCCGGTCTCGATCCGCGCGCCCGCATCGAACTGCGCGAGATGATTGGGCAATTGGCAGCCGAAGGGAAGACGCTGCTGGTTAGTTCGCACATTCTCACGGAGTTGGCCGAGATGTGCGACCGCGTCGCCATCATCGAGCAAGGCCGACTCTTGGCAACTGGCACGGTGGCGGAGATTCAGCGGCAGCAGCGCAACTACAACGAGGTGCAAGTGCGGATTCTCGGCGGTGCCCACGCTTTGGCCCAGTGGCTCGGCATGCGAACGGACGTGCAGAACATCCGCCTCGACAACGAACACATTACGTTCGCCCATGAAGGGACGAGCGAGAACGAAGTTGGGCTCTTGCGCGAGATGGTCTTGGCCGATTTCGCGGTGCTGGAATTTGGCAGCCAGGAGATTTCCTTGGAAGAGGTCTTTTTGCAAGTCACGCGAGGTTACGTGCAATGACGAGTGTCAACGCTCCGTGGGAATCCTCTGCTGACTCACTTGCCGACGGCGCGCGCCCTTCGTGGTGGAATCGCGTGGAAGTACTGCTGGAACGAGCGAGCGAATGGCTCAATCCAATTCTTGTGAAAGAAGCCCGTCAAGCGCTCAAGAGCCAGCAATTCGTTATCACATTTGGCCTGCTGTTATTGTTCAGTTGGGTTTGGACGATTTTTGGTGTTTGGTTTTCGTCGCCGGGGATCTTCTATGGTGCCGCCGGTAAGGGCATGTTGTACGGCTATTTTTTGGTGTTGGCGGTCCCCTTGATTGTGGTGGTGCCATTCTCGGCATTTCGTTCGCTGGCGGGCGAGCGGGAAGATGGGACGTATGAACTCATCTCGATCACCGCGCTCACGGCGCGACAAATCATCGGCGGTAAACTGGGCAGCGCGATTCTGCAGATGCTGGTGTATTTTTCCGCGCTCGCGCCCAGTGTGGCGTTTACGTATCTCTTACGCGGCGTGGATGTCTTCAGCATTTTTTTCGTGCTGTACTACACGTTTTTGATGTCGCTGTTACTTTCCACCATGGCGCTCTTGGTGGCAACGGCTAGCCGCGCTCGGCATTGGCAAGTGCTGCTTTCTGTGCTGTTGATGTTGCTGCTATTTATAGGCGCGATCATCTGGGCGGTCTTCATTTGGAATTCGCTCAATGAAAATATGTGGGTCGCCGATGAATGGGAGTTTTGGGCCGTGCAGGCGATGCTGCTGAGTTTCATCGCCAGTTTCTGCTTGTTGTTTCAATGGTCGGCCGCGGCGCAAATCAGTTTCGCGAGCGACAATCGTTCGTCGCGATTGCGCTACGTCATGTTGGGGCAGCAAACGTTTTGGATCGGCTGGACCGCCTACCTGCATCTGTTTGAAAGCGATGAAGAAATAATCTACCTATCGATGATCGTGGGCATGATCTACTGGTTCGTCATGGGTTCGCTATTGATCGGCGAGCAACCGCAGCTCTCGCCGCGGGTGAAGCGCGATCTGCCGCAAAGTTTTCTAGGACGTACGCTGCTGACGTGGTTCAATCCCGGTTCCGGAACCGGCTTTATGTTCGCGATCATTAACATGGGCACGCTACTCGCTTCGCTGCAATTTGTGGCGACGTTCCCGATCGTCGTGGATGGCCGGTCGACGGCGTTTGACTGGCCGGATTCGATCCAACTCAGTTGGTTTGTGATCATGGCGCAAGCCTATGTGATTTGCTATCTCGGCGCGACACGACTGGTGCTATTGCTGGCACGAAGAATGGCGTCGGTGGGCATGTTGTTTTCCCTGTTGATCTGCACCTTCTTCCTGTTGGTGGGATCGGTGTTCCCTTTCATCTTGCAGTCCTGGTTATTCGATTTCCGCATTGGCGACTACACTGAATTGCAGGTGACCAACTGGATGTGGACCATCTACGAAGCGAGGTTTGGGGACATGACCAATCATTGGCTGGTGGTCTTTTGTGTGCTGGGGATGGGGATGTTGATGTTTTTCGTCAACCTGTTTCTGGTCTCGCGGGATGTGGCGGAAGTGCGCGTGGCGGCTCCCGCTCGTGTGCTGGCGGATGAGGAGGAGTTGCATCCCACGGCGTCCAAAAAGGCGAGTAGTCCCTGGGATAACGACGAACCGGCGTGAGTCGAGGAAGAAATCCGCGTGCGTAGAGGGCCTGGGGCGATTACCATGAAAGGGTCCGCCTTGAGTGACATCCCTGTGAAGAAGCGCGCCCTGTATGCCTCGTTCCGCCGCGAAAACCGCTCCCACAACCGCCATCGCCATTGGCGACTTCGCTGCCAGCACGCTCGTGCAGCGGCTGAAAGTTGTGATTAAGAATCTTCGCAAGGCGATTCGTGCGGGCCACAAAGCGACCGAACCGATCCATCAATTGCGCGTGGCAAGTCGGCGGGCGCAAGCGGCCATCGAACTCTTCGCGGCCTTCATCTCCCCCAAGCAGGCCATCTGGTTTCGAAGGCAGTTGCGTAAGCTTCGCAAACTTGCCGACGAAGCGCGCAATAGCGATGTGCTGCGCGCACGCGTGAAAGCAATTCCTCCGGCGCTCGATAAGAAGTTGCGGCAAGCACGTCGCGCGGCGAAGCCTTTACTCGTCGAACGGGAAGAGAAGCTCAGCGCTGCCAAGAAATGGAACAAGCACATCCGCCGGTTGGTTGCGCCGCTAACGGAAAAGCCGCGGTCGGCAGGTGTGGGTCGACCCACGGCGGCGGAATTCGCTGCGCAATCATTGCGACCACATGTCGCCAAATTTACGGCCGCGCTGGCGATTCGCAAGCCATCGCCAGCACAATTGCATCAGCTGCGCATCGCCGGGAAGCATTTGCGTTACGCGCTCGAAATGTTGTCGCCACTACTGGGCGCTTCTCCATGCCGTACCGTTCTGAGTACCTTGAAGCGCATGCAAGACGAATTGGGCGCGATCAACGATCATGCCACCGCGCTAAAACTCTTCGCGTCGCTACGCCGCACTGCCAGCAGCGACGACAAAGCCTGGTTGCGCAAGCAATCGCGACTCGAATCGGCTGCTATCGCCAGCCAGCGAATTCAATTCTTGGAACATTGGCCGCCGATCAAGCGCCGGCATCTGGCGCAACTTTGTCTGCAACTTACAAGTCCAGCAACGACCAAAAGTAAGCGGCCATCAAAGCGCAAAAAACGAGCGAAACGCCGATTACGATCCAAATCCGGTTCTCGTTGAAGCGATCGCGGTCGGTACGCGAGTGGGGTTGCTCCACGCTCACACCGTCGGGATATTCGTGCCCGCAACCTTCGCAGAGTTTGTAGAACTTGGGTTCGAAGGCTTCGTCGCACATCGGGCAAGTGATGGATAGGTGCGTTGGCGGGCCGGCATCGGGGGCGGTGTACGCCAAGGGGAAGTCGTTGCCTGCCGTTTTGCAGAACGGGCAAACGGCCAAGCGCGGTTGCTGGCACTGGGGACAGCGCGGCCAGAGATAGCCTGGATCGTCGAGCGCTTCGGTCGCGTATTCCGGCGGCACGTTTCGCCCTTGGTGTGCTCGTTCCACGACTCGCTCATCAAACGCCAGAGCGACTTCGCGCGCTTTTGCCGCATTTTCGCTGGCGACCAATAGGCGAGGGCTACTCGTCCACCCTAGCGGCAACTCACCAGCGGCCCCTTGTAAAGCTTCATTGGTGATCCAGCATTCAATGCCCCGCTCCTCGAGTTGCTCCTTCAAGAGTTGCGCCTCGATGGCGTTCGCCGCGTTGTAAATCGGAATCAGGTTATGGTTCACGCCAGGCTCCCCAGGTTTAAAGTCTGTGCCATTGAAACCCGACTGCGAGATTGTGGCAATTGGGCTGGCCATCCCTTACACTATTCGCATCCTGCCGACATTCCTCTCTGCCGAGGTTTCCCACCATGATCGTTCTTTCGCGTGTCGTACGTCTGACACTGGTTTGTTCGCTGTTGTTTGGCGCCGCTCCGCTATTCGCGGCGGGACCACAAGTCTTGTCCGAAGGCAAAGCTCCCCAGGATGTGCGTTTGTCGCCCCCTAAGGATTTGGATGGTTATTTTCCGTTTTCGCCTCCCAAGAGCGTCGAGGAGTGGAAGCCACGGGCCGATTTTGTGCGGCGGCAGATCCTCGTCTCGCAAGGCATCTGGCCACTGCCGACGAAATGCCCTTTGAATCCTGTGATTCATGGCAAGATTGATTGCGGCGACTATACGGTCGAGAAAGTCTTTTTCGAAAGCATGCCGGGCTTCTTTGTCACCGGCAATTTGTATCGCCCCGTCGGTAAGAGTGGTAAGTCCCCTGTCGTGTTACGGCCCGATGGTCACTTTAGCAACGGTCGCTTTCACGACGCCGGCAAGGCGAGCGTGCGCAAGGAGATCGTCCAAGGAGCCGAGCGGTTTGAGGATGGAGGCCGTAGCCCCGTGCAAGCCTGTTCGATGCAACTGGCCCGCATGGGCTGCATTGTGTTCCACTACGACATGCTCGGTTATGCGGATAGCATGCAACTTTCGTTTGAATTGGCGCATCGATTCGGCAAGCAGCGTCCCGAAATGAACACGGTTAAGAATTGGGGGCTGTTCAGCGCTCCGGCGGAAGCGAATCTGCAATCGATCATGGGTTTGCAAACGTGGAACTCGATTCGCGTGCTCGATTTTCTGGAAACGTTGCCTGACGCGGATATGTCGCGCGTCGGCGTGACGGGTGCCAGTGGTGGCGGCACGCAAACGATGCTGATCGCCGCCATTGATCCACGCATCACGGTGGCCGCGCCGGCGGTGATGGTGTCGACCTCGATGCAAGGGGGTTGCACGTGCGAGAATTCGAGTCTCCTTCGCGTCGGCACGGGCAATGTCGAGTTCGCCGCGCTGTTTGCACCCAAGCCGCAACTGTGCCTTTCGGCCGATGACTGGACGAAGGAAATGCCGGTCAAAGGCTTCCCCGAGTTGTCGCAGCATTACACGCTGCTCGGGGCGGAAAAGAACGTCGCGCATCGCCCGCTATTGCACTTTGGTCATAACTACAACTATGTGTCCCGCGCCAGCATTTACTCCTGGTTCAATCAACATCTCAAGTTGGGTTTGATCGATCCGATCGTGGAAGAGGAATACAAACGTCTCACACCTGAGGAAATGACCGTCTGGGATAACTCGCATCCCAAGCCACCTAGCGGCGATGGTTTTGAACGCGAGCTTTGCAAGTGGTGGAGCGACGACGCCACAAAACAGCTCACCGCTCTGGCCAATGCCGAGGATAAAACA
Source organism: Pirellulaceae bacterium (assembly GCA_041752355.1). Taxonomy (GTDB): domain Bacteria; phylum Planctomycetota; class Planctomycetia; order Pirellulales; family Pirellulaceae; genus JAEZGD01. Next base: position 22,072 of record JBGSHH010000007.1, read on the forward strand.
AAGTTCAAGCAAGTCGTTGGCGAAGCGCTCGATGTTGTGCTGGGCCGCTCGTTGCCAGCGTTTGGCGACTTGAAGTACGACCAGAGCGTCAAGGAAGATCGCGGCGACTACATCGAGATGGCCGGTTTGCTGCGCAACGTGCCCCAGGGCGAGGAAGTGCCTGTCGCGTTTCTCTATCCCAAAGAGTGGAACGGTACGGCGGTGATTTGGCTGTCGGAACAGGGCAAGTCCGCGTTGTTCAACGATGACGGCAAACCGAGCGCTGCGGCAGCGAAACTGCTCAAGAGCGGCGCGTCGGTTTGTGGTATCGATCTGCTCGGGCAGGGCGAGTTCACCAATGGTGGACAAGCATTCGACAGGAACCCCGTCGTGAAGAATACGCGGGAATTCGCCGGCTATACCTATGGTTACAACCATAGTCTGTTTGCTCGCCGGGTACACGACGTGCTGTTGATGATCGCCTTCGTGAAGGGGCACGAGCGAGCGCCAAAAGCAATTGACGTGGTAGGGCTCGACGCCACTGGACCGATCGCCATCGCGGCGCGCGCTCAAGCACGCGACTCGGTAGCGGTGCTTGTGGCCAATAGCAATGGGTTCCGTTTTGGCGAGGTGCTCGACTATCGCGCTGCGGATTTCCTCCCTGGTGGCGCGAAGTATGGCGACTTGCCTGGAATGCTCGCCGTGGCCGCACCGCAAGCAGCGTTCATTGGTGGCGAAGAAGAACGGTTCGTTGACTATGGACGCTCCGGCATCGCTGGCGTGAAGACTTCGCCCAAGGCGGCGACTGCGGAGGAAGCGATCGGTTGGTTGGTCAAGTGAGTTGGCGGTTGTTGGTAAGGTTGGTTTCATTTGACCCCTGCGCGCTCCCGCCCAACGGCAGTAAATTAAAGCCTTCCAACCGCGTCACCACTTCGCACGCAGGCAGCCTGACATGTCGGACCACGATCGATACGAAAACCCGCTTATTAGTCGCTATTCGTCGGTGGAAATGGCCGAATTGTGGGGCGATCAACGCAAGTTCAGTACCTGGCGGCGATTGTGGGTAATGCTGGCGGAAGCGGAGCAAGAGTTGGGACTGGCGATTACGGATGCGCAGATCGCCGAACTGCGCACGCAAATCGACAACATCGATTTTCCCACCGCTGCGAAGCACGAGCGCCTCTTGCGCCACGATGTGATGGCGCATGTCCACACTTTTGGCGATGTCTGCCCTAGCGCGCGGGCGATCATCCACCTGGGGGCGACGAGTTGCTTTGTCACCGACAACACCGACTTGATCCTGATGCACGAAGGCTTGCGCATGGTGGCTCGTCGCCTGTCCGCGGTGATTCACGCGTTGGGCAACTTCGCGGCCCAGTATCGCGATCTACCATGTCTGGGTTTCACCCATTTGCAGCCGGCCCAGCCCACCACGGTTGGCAAGCGGGCTTGCCTATGGGCGTATGACTTAGCGCTCGATCTAACGGAAGTTGAATACCGTATCGCCCAACTACGGGCCCGCAGCGTGAAAGGAACCACCGGCACCCAGGCGAGCTTTTTGGAACTCTTCAATGGCGATCATGGCAAAGTCCGCGAACTGGAACGCCGGGTGGCGCTCAAGATGGGCTTCGACGCGACGTATGTTGTGACCGGACAAACGTACACTCGCAAGGCCGATACGCAAGTTGTCGATTGCTTATCCGGCATCGCTCAAAGTGCCCATAAGGCGGCCACGGACTTGCGACTCTTGGCCAGTCGCAAGGAAATCGAAGAGCCGTTCGGCAAGGATCAAATCGGCTCGTCGGCGATGGCTTACAAGCGCAATCCGATGCGCTGTGAGCGAATCTGCGCGCTGTCGCGGTTTGTGATGAGCCTGCAATCGAACGCCGCGCAAACCATGGCGACGCAATGGATGGAACGAACCCTCGATGATAGCGCCAATCGCCGCCTGGTCATTCCGCAAGCGTTCTTGGGAATCGATGCGGTGCTACAGATTTACCAAAGTGTCGCGCAGGGTTTGGCGGTCTATCCCAAGGTCATCGCCAAAAATCTGCGCGAAGAGCTCCCCTTCATGGCGACGGAGAACATTCTCATGGCGGCAGTGAAGGCGGGTGGCGATCGTCAGGATTTACATGAACGCATTCGCCAGCATAGCCATGCAGCTGGCGCGGTTGTGAAAGGGGAGGGGGGAGCCAACGATTTGCTCGAACGCCTGGCTGGTGATACAGCCTTCGCAGGGGTAAATCTGGCGGCCGCACTCGAGCCACTGCAATATGTCGGCCGCGCGCCCGAGCAGGTCGATGAGTTCTTGCACGATGTCGTCGCTCCTATCCGCAAGCGCTATCACGACGCGCTAGGCGGCGAGGTTGAATTGCGCGTCTAGCGGTCGAAATACGGCGAATCGTCTCAATTTGAGACGAAAATTGGTCGTTACAACCCGACTTTTGGCACAAAAGTGCCAGACGCCACCAGCATCGGTCGATAAAAACTAATCCCAGCGTTAGCGCGACAGTAAACAGGGATTTCGCGCTGACGCATCGGGATGGTATCGAACCATTTCGCCTGTGAGGTGTGCATGTCGACCGCGCTCGATCCGGCCATCACTAGTCTCCTCGCCGCCAAAGAGAACGCGGTCCGCGCGCAGATTTCATTCGCTGTCGCCGGCAAGCAGCTCGCTGCCCAACAGGCTCAAGGCGAAGCGTTCAATCAATTGCTCGAGCAATCAGCACAGCTCAGCAAATCATTGAGCAGTGGTCACGGCTTTGATGCTGTCGGCTAGCAGCGCTATCCACCTCCGCATGCGCTATGTTCAGCGCATCATCATTGCGCATCGCGCGCTGTGCGTCTCTCTCGCAATAGAGCGCGAATGACAATTTGTACTTTTTTCGCGCACTGCTGCTTGCCAATATGGTGGCGCGGTGGTTACTCTTTATACAGAGCATGGTGATTGTGACGTGAGTCATCGATTTGCCTGCACAATGTTCGACCGATTGCCGGTGTGTATCGGCCGGTGGAACAAGAGTCGTGTGAGCCGCGACATGCAAGCAGCTTTGCAAAGCTTTCTCGAAGCACCGACGGCCGGCAACTATCGCCGCGTACGTGAGGTGTTGCATGACGAACTGTCCAGTTCGCCTGCCGCCGCTGAATTGGCGGAAATAGCCGCACATTCCAATGCTGGCGATCACGCGAGTGTGTTGGAGCGCATGGACGACCTGATGCCAGCATGGTCGCTGAGCCCGCGTCTGCATTTCTACGCCGCGCTCGCGGCGGAACGTTTGGGCGATGTGGAAACCGCCGAACTCGAACGTTTTGTTTTCCAAGCTTGCTTGGAAGGGATGCTCGCCACCGGTGAAGGGACCGCCGAGTCGCCGTATTCAATTACTTACCTCAGCGACGAATACGACCTGCTCACGGCGCTCGGTCTGGAGCCGCGTTCGCAAACGATGCTCGATCGCGCCGGTTTGTTGTGCGATGTGGTGAAATGCCTGGATGGCGAAGAGATTTGGTTTGAGTTGACTGGCTTGGTTCACGATCCTCGTCAGCGACAGCTTGAATTCGCCTTGCTTTCGGGCATGCGGAGGTAGGCTATATTAAATCGAAGCGTTAGCAGGGCTCGTGTCTCTTCCCTTAGCTCGCTTCCGATGCTGCCAACCGCAAAACAACAAGCCAATCGTCGGTTTTTGGTCTTGGTGGCGGTCCTTACTTGTGGAGGCGGAGGCTGGGGACTGTTTAATTATCTGGGGTTGCAGTGGTTTCTGGCCTATTTTCCCGAACTGGTGACGCCTGCTGGGGAAGGCTACCAGATTCATGGCAACGCCGGAGTGGTGTTCGCCGTTCTCTCCGTGAGCGTATTCCTAACGGTACTTGTCGCATTCTTGTGGACCATGATGGCTTGGCCTTTTCGCTGCTCGAATTGCGGCCAGACGGCGAAATCTCTAGAGCGAGCAAGCAAAGAGTTCCTGCGCTGCACGATTTGTGACTGGGAAGAACCCACCGGCTGGCATTTAGATTGAGTCTGGAATGATCATTCCAGCGTGAACTGAAACGTCTTATCACGCTTGATGCTCTCGGCCTGCCAGAGATATTTGCGGTCGCCGATCAAATCCGGTGCAGGCAAGAAATAGCGTCCCATTTGAGCGAGCTGCACGTTGACGAGTTTATCGTTGGCCTTGCGCGCTGCCCCTTTCGCCACAACCAGCACATAGTACTCGCCCGTCTTGGGAACTCGCAGTTTGAAGTCTCCTTGATCGTCGGCGCGGGTGTAATCGCCACCAATTGCCTTGATCCGCATCAGCGACGGTTGCTCGCTGGTGGGCACGGGATCATCGGGACGCAGACCTTCAATGGGAGCCTTTTCGGCGGGAAGTTCATCCTGCGGCACCACAATCACCACCGCGCCGGGATCGGGAACTTTGTTGCCGCTGCTACTGACATAGCTCACCTTGCCAGTCAGATAGCAGATCCGCGCGACATTGGTTTCTGCCACGCGTGGTGCCGTCCCGCGCCCGATCAAAAGTCCCAACAGCAGCGACACAATCGCGACCGCTCCCAGCAGGGCTCCCTGGCCATAGAGCACATCTCTGGGCAGCGCGATCTTGTCGTAGTCGATCAG
>JBGSHH010000008.1:0-6604 GCA_041752355.1 Pirellulaceae bacterium
GCTGCCGACGCCGCTGTAGCCGAGGATGCGCACAGGGCCCAGCTTGCTGCCGACATCGTTCAGCAACACATCGAGCTTGTTGCCGACACTATTGCGGAACACTTCAAAGGTGTCGGGGGTGGCGATCGGCTGGGGACCGACAATCGAAACGAAGTAATCTTCCACTTCGCCACCGCTGACGTTGCCGGTCGGGCCCACACTCGCGCCATAGCCGTAGCGGAAGCGGGCGTAGGTGTTAGCGACTTTGGCAGTGGCTGGCACGACGAACGAGAGATGATTCACGCCTTCGTTCACGCGACCAGCGGCAATGATTTGCTCGCCGGCGTCGTTCCAATCGCCATCGGCGTTGAAATCGACCCAGGCATGCAACAAACCGGAGGCGCGTCCGCCATTACGGACAATGACATCGATGTTGGCAGTCTGGCCCGGTTGCCACGCATTCAAGAAGACAACGCCGTCTTCGTCATCAGCGGCCAGATCATCGCCTTGGGCGCGGTCGGCAGGCTGGCCGTCCCCTTCGCCATCGACGCCCGACCCCAAAAACATGCCAGTCAGCATCGAATGGGAAGCGCCGCCCACGGCCGCCAACGTGGGATAGGAGCCAGGCGCGTCGCCCCAATCGGTGGCGGAATTGTTGCCAAAGACATGGCCGCTGAGAATGTCGCCTGAGACGCCGGTGACGGAGTAGGAGGTGGTCGTGGTGGAAGTCCAACCAGGCAATTGTGCCTGGCGGATGGTGTAGGTGCCTTCGCGAAGTTTGAAACCATATTCGCCGCGGGCGTTGGTGACTTGCGCTGGTTCGCCGAGGCCGATTTGATTGTCGTTGTTGATATCGACAAAGACGATGACGTTGCCTAGGCCTGGCTCATTGGGGTCTTGCGCACCATCGGTGTCAAAGTCGTTGATGACTACGCCACGGACTTCGATCGGTGGTGGTGGTGGAGGAGGAACCGGCGGCTGGCCGGGAGGATCGATGACTTCCGCGGGAATACCGGTGCCGAAGAGCGTCGATGTGACATACGTCGCCACTTGGCCTGGGGCGATGAGAAAGATATTTCGCAAGGCCAGCGTGATGTCGTAGCCTTGGCCGGCGTCCACGAACTGATCGGGGTCGATGCCGTCGTTCTCGATGATCTGATCGAGATTGGTACCCGCGGTAATTGCATATTGCAGAGAGGGGAAGTAATCGGCTTCGTAGCGATTGGTGGGGACAATGGTGCCACCGACCGCCGTGATGCCGATGAAGGTCGTCGAGTCGGCAGAATTCGTGGCGCTATCGGTCTCGAACATGATTTCGCCGTTACCGGAAACGTAACGACCGCCACCGTCGACAATGCTGCCATCGAACTGCAAGTCACCATCGAAGTAACGCACCAGATCAAAGTTCGCAGGCGCGTTGCCGATGTTGGTGATGGTGTAGGTTTGGATCAATTGCGAGCCGATGCGCGTGCCACTGGTATTGCTGTACGGCACCAGTTGTTGCACCAACTGGAAGAGCAGGTTGTTGTAGACAAACGAGCTATTTCCCGTGAGGCTATCGCCGGTGATGCGCGGATTGTCGAAACCGCCATCCAGTCCAGTGCTCAGGAACGTGCGTTCGCCAAAATCGCGTCCAATTGCCACGCTCGATTCAAACACCGTACCAGCAGGACCAATGGGACCAATGGGATCGTAGATGGCATTGTCGGTGTCGCCACTGACTGAGGACCCGAACGAGCCGAAACCATCGACCCCGACCGAGACGCCACCATCACCAAAGCCATTGGTCAATGTATAGGGGCCTGTGGAGGTCAATTCGGGGCGCACGCCAAAGTTGGTGCCAGTCGATTGTTGATTCGCCGTCAACGTGACGGTGATGTTGGCAGCCGTGGGGAAGGTTTGCAATTGCAGCGGATTGGGAGCCACATCAACCACATAGGTCCCCGCCGCCAAACCGCTGAATTTGAAGTCACCAGCAGGATTGGTCACGGTCGAGCGCTCGCCGACATCGAGCGTGCCATTACTGTTGGCGTCGATATAAACCGTCATGCCGCCAAAGAAACCATCCGTGGCAATGTCAAAGGCCCCGTTGGCGTTGACATCGGAAAAAACGCCACCTGCGATCGAGGCACCGGCAGGCTGGGTCGTGTCGGGTGTGCCGAGAATGTTAAATTCGATGCTATTGATCGTGCCAGCGTCACCGGCCGCTTGATCGAGGAAGGTAAACTTCCACGTTCCCTTGACGAGTTCGCCCCAATGTCGCGTACTGCGGAACGACCAATCATTCAGTGCGCCGGCGGTGAAGCCGAAATCAAAATGGGTTCGATTGAGAATGGAGGTCGTGCCGTCCGGCGATTCCATAACGATCTCGAGATCTTCGGGAAAGTCGTGATCGATATTGACGACCAATTCCGTCTGCTCGATGCGAAAATCGTCCTGGATGTCTAACGTGATCACCAAACCATCGGTGCCATCTGGGATGGCCTGATTGATGGGGAGATTACCCGACACCAGATTGATAGGCGTGGCAACGTTGGTCCAGGTCTGCGCCATCGTTACCGCGGCTTGTGCATCGACAGCACCGAAGCCGTAGTCGTGATTGATGTGATAGCCGGCGCCATTGGTCGCCCAATCGGGATGCGTGGGGTCGTTCTGGGTCGCCGTGCGAACGAGAATATGTTGCACATCGCGCCACGTCAGATTGGGATTGGCGGCGAGCATCAAGGCCGTAATGCCGGACACCAGTGGCGTGGCGGATGAAGTGCCGTTGAAGGTGGAGGTATAATTGAGATCGGCGAGCCCGTCGCCATCGGAGTCGTCGAGAAAATCGTTGTAGCCATCGGCACCGATGATGTCCGTCGTTACGGTGCCGGCGTTGCCACCTTGCGTATAGGCAGAAACCAGGAGGTTCGCGCCGGACGTGCTATAGTGCGAGTGAATGCCACGATCATCAATGGCCGCCACCGCAATCGTGAACCAGGAATTGGCGTAGTCGTTGTAGTTGCCATCGTCGAACTCTTCGTAGCCGTTGCCATTGGCGAACGTGAAGATGCTGCCGCTGCCGCCCCGTCCTTGCAACACGCCTTGCTGAAACGCCGCCGTCATCAACGGTCCCGCTTTGATGTAGTGCGCGGTATAGCCCCAACTGTTGTTGTAGATATCGATCTCTTGGTTTTGGTGCGTCAACGCCATCGCTTCTTCGGCATCGGTCAACGGCGCGCCCAGAAAGCGAATGCCTGTCATATTGGCTTCCGGCGCAGCACCGCTCACCCCCAGGTTATTGTTGCCTACGGCTGCGGCCACACCGCCGACCGCCGTGCCGTGAAAATCACCGTTGCCAGGGACCGGCGCCGGGTCGTTATCGCCATCGACGAAGTCGATTCCCAAGTTCGCCAGGTAGCGTGGCGCGATATCAGGATGCGTGTGTTCAATGCCGTCATCCACGATCGCAATTACCACGCCCGAGCCAAGCGTGATATCCCAAGCACCTTCCAGATTGGCGTCCGCACCAGCCAAGCCGCCAGATTGTCCGGTGTTGTTGTGATGCCACTGTTGCGGATAGAGCGGATCGTTGGGAACGAACATCCGTTCCGGTTCGCGAGGCACCAACGGATAGGCGTAGTCCACGCCGGACATGGCCTGCAAGCTCGCACCCAGGCCAACGCGATTGGCGCCGGCGGGAATGGTGTAGATGTAGGTATCGGGAATCAGATCGGTTGCTGTGATATTGCTCGGTCCCAGCGTGCTGGTGAGCAAGTTGGGATTCGACCCGGGCGCCAGGTTGATGACCCAGCCATCGGCACCTTCCACCTCGCCAGGCTGATAGCTCGACAAATCCGAGACGCGCTCGAAGGCCGACTCGATTTGGTCGTTGAACATCTTCGCGAATGGATTGCTACCCTCCGCCGCATTCTGCATCACGATGGGGCCGAGCGATTCCGTCTGCATCAAGGCCGCCAGCATCTGCCGTGATTCAAGCGACTCGAACCGCATGACCCGACGGGAACGAAGCGAGGATTTGACGCGAGAAGAAAGACGCTTCGCAAACCGATTCGCAAATGAAGCCACAACAACACCTTGATTCAAAGGAGAAGGGCGATTCGGTGAAGAAACGCAAACCTTCCAATGGGTAATACACCAGCCAGCAATCCCTGACTAACGGGCAAACCGGTTGAGGTTCGCTTGCAGCGCGGCGAAAGATTCGTCGTTCAGAGAGGCCCAGCGAGAAGGGTCAACCAGGCAAAGGCCAGGACTTGTTGACCAAAACGTCATCGCGGCAATTCTGAACAGGCCGCCTTTCTCACAACCCACGCTGGTCTAGGTACCAGCGTGAGGGGGAAACCGTCCCATCCCGCTACAGACGGATATTTTGATTACTACAATCGTTAGAGGCAATAGAGTTATGCCAAATCTTCCAAAATCGATTCCAAATCTTCGTCCTCACCCTTGGCAGTAGAGCCAAAGCTGGAACCAAAACTGGTCGACATGCTGTTTACAAACGCGTAATCCTGTGGCTTCGCCGAAATGCTCGAATCGTAAGCCGAAGCGTCGAGCAGATCAGCGACCAAATCATCAGCCACCGACGCCGAGGCGCTGTTGCTGACATTGGTTTCCGTCGTGGGGAGCACCACCAACGAATTCGCAGGCAAAGTGAGCTTCACGCTAGCGGATTCAGGCAAGGCCGCCGAGGTATCTTCACCCGACGCTTCGCCTGCAAGGGGCCGAGCGTTCAACTGATTGATAACCATCAAGGCATCCAGCGGGCTGAGCAAATCATCGCCATTGACGTCGAAGAACATCGGCGCGCTTGTCGAACGCGGATCGGCGACGTTCGCGAGCGACCGGGGACCTTGCGTGTTGAGTGCGTTAATGATTAACAGCACGTCTAACGGCGATACCAGGTTGTCGTTATTGACGTCGGTGGGAGTGTTGCCATTACGATGGCGACCGCTGCCAGTAATTGGCGTGCCGCCACCACCTGTACCGCCCGTTCCCGATCCGCCACCGACGGGTTCTGGATTTGGAGGACTTGGGTTATTTACAGGGACATTGCCGTCAATCGTCACGGAGGCGGAATCGAGGGCGATTTGATTCACGCCAACAATGACCACGCCGGTGGGGACGTTCGGATCGCTAATCAAAACCGCGTTGGCCGGTTTATCGGAAGGGTCGGTCAAGAAGGTGGCTACACCATTGGGCGCGTTCGCCAATACCTGATACTTGACGCGGAACAGGATTACTTTGGCCCCACCCACAACCGGCAGCGATGACGTGCCCACAAACGTCGCGCCCACTTCGTCGATCATGCTGGGCGTGTTCAAACTACCCTGCAGGGCTTCGCCGTAAACGGCACCAAACGTGATGTCGAAACCAAAGGGATTTACAGCCACCGGCACGGGCACAGGCTGGACGCGTGTTCGATCGAACAACAAGTCGAGATAGCCCGCATAGACGCCACGTACGTCGGTACCATCCACAGGATCTGGAACGACATTGGGCCGCAAATCTTGGGTGGTGACTTCGACGATGAACTGTTGTCCCAACCCGATCGGACCGACCAATGGCGTGCCATCGAGCTTTTGCACGTTTACTTCAAACGACACCTGATTATTGACGTTGCCCGGCGTGACTTGAATCGTAATCGTGGCACTGTCGGTCAGGCCCGAGCCATTGATCACCGTATAGCTGAATTGTTCCGTCCCCGCGAAGCCCGTGGCTGGCGTGTAACCCAGGCCCGTGCCGGCAGCGTCCGGCACCAAGGTGCCACCTTGCGAGACGATGGCAGTCGGATTGCCGAAGAGACTGAGCGTTCCGGCGCGCGCGATATCGTTCACGAAGATTTGTGTCGCCAAGTCGAAGGTCGTCGAGATGTTTTGCGGGATGTTGAGGAACAGGTCATCCACCGCCGTCGGCGAGATCTTGATATTGATCTCCACGATCGCGGTCGCTCGGTTGCCTTCCGGATCTTCAACCGTGTAGGTGAACGTATCAAACGTTTCATTGCCCGTGGGCATGTAGCTCAAGTAGGTTCGACCATTCGGATCTTGCTCGATCGTCACTCGAACATTAAGGGCGGGCGTGTCGGTCGGCGTGTCCGGAAGCGGATCCACACTGACGATGGTCAGGTCGCCACTGGAACTCGGAATATCATTGTCCAAGACGTAAAGCTTGTCGGGTTCTCTTGGCGTGCTAAGATTCAGGTCCGCAACCAGATCATACTCATCGTCCCTTGCCGTCGGTGTCGCTCCGACGATTGTGACCTTATAATCTTCCACTTCACCCGCAATGGAACTGCCTGTGGGGCCCAGACCATGTTCGTATCCATAGCGGAAGCGTGCATAGGTCGCGCCTGGCTTCGCATTGGCCGGTACTAGGAAGCTGATCTCATAAGCGCCGCCCACCAATTGGCGATCGAGAATGATCCGGTCGCTGGCGTCGTTCCAAGTCTTGTTGCCGTTGAAATCGATAAAGCCCTGGAGCAAGCCAGGATAACGTCCACCGGTGCTAACGCTCACGCGCACCGTGGCAACTTGACCTGGCACCAGCGGAGTCATCCATTCAATGCCGTCTTCGTCATCAAGCGAGTTGTTGTCGTCGCCAACAGCGCCATCGGTAGGCTGACCAT
>JBGSHH010000009.1:0-5654 GCA_041752355.1 Pirellulaceae bacterium
CCCCTTTACACGAGTGTGCTCCTGGGAGAGCAGTCAGCCTCCAAAACTGACGGACGAGGTTCGACTCCTCGCGCTCGTGCTGCTTGCGTTAAGCCTGGCTTGGCGAATCTACGCGCAATCTCGTTTGTCTCATGTGGTGCGGTAGGAATGTCGCGCAAAGTGACATGCCTGTTGGAACTGCTTGATGTGAATCATGATGGCGCGCTTTCGAGGGGAGAGTTGCGCGAAGCACACCAGCTATTATCACAGGCAAGTGCACTACCCGACGGGCGACTTGGCTGTGACTCAACCGTTTTCATCTCTCCCGCCGTCGTGCGATTTCGCACGTTTCTGGGCTACCGGCGCGGCTGCGCATTCGTTACAGACAGCCCACCAGGATGTAGAATGTGTGAATAATTCTCGTCCCACGTGGAGGGGCCATTGCTTGTGCCCTAAACTTCACCGTTCTTTCCGCGATGATCGCGGCCTGGTCCATACAGGCCAAAGTATGATTATTCACGACTCGTAGGATGCCAACGAGTTATTCCAGCGCATGGCGGCGCGTCACTGTGCTGAGGCCTTGAACATGAAAGCTTGGAATGTATCGCGATGGATGCTCGTGTTAGCAATGGTCGCTACACCGCGGCTGGCCCAATCGCCATCGGATAAGAAGACAAAGAAGCCTGCCGTCGTTAACGTTGATAGCGCGGCCGATCTCGCGGCTATTCGTCAAGCTGCTGCCGACTTTACGGCGTCCTTCAATGCAGGCAAGGCGTCGGAAGTTGCCGCGCATTGGACCGAGGATGGCGATTACACCGCCGAAGACGGCGCAGTGTACGAAGGTCGCGCGGCGATCGAGCAAGAATATGCCGCCTTCTTCAAAGCCAATAAGGGAGTGCGCATTCAAATCGTCGTCGATGCGGTGAAGTTGCTGAGCGACAGCGCGGCGATCGAGGATGGTCGCGCGATCTTGGATCCACCACCTGCCGGCGCGCCAGCCATCACGAAGTACACCGTGGTGCATGTCAAAGTGGATGGCAAGTGGCTGATGTCCACTGTGCGTGACACGCGTCTGGAAACGGCATCGGCCTACCATAACGTCGCCGATCTGGAATGGTTGATCGGTGCCTGGAGCGCCGAAGAGCATGGCGCGAAGATGGAATCGATCTGCCGCTGGGTGGCGAACAAGAGTTTTGTCGAGCGAAAGTACACCGTCACGCACGCCGATCACAGCACAACATCCGGCGTGCAACTCATTGGCTTTAATCCGCAAAGCAATCAGATTCAATCGTGGAACTTTAGCTCCGACGGCGGCCTGGCCATTGGCACTTGGACACCGCGTGAAAACGGTTGGTCGGCGGAAGTGCATGGCACCACGGGAAGTGGCGTCGGTACCTCGGCCGTAAACATTCTCACTCGTTTGGATGACAACGCTTATACGTGGCAATCGGTGCAACGTTCGGCCGGTGGGCAATCGTTGCCTGACACGGGCGAAGTGGTGCTCAAGCGTCAATCTCCATAGTCTCGGCATCTTCCGTCATTCGCGCACTCAATTCTTTCGTCGACTAGGACTACCATTTTATGAAGATTTGCAATTTCGCGGCGTTGCTGCTCGTTGTCATCGTGAGTGTGGTCACTCCCGTTCATGCCCAGGGCCGAGGCTTTGGTGGTGGTGGCGGTGGTGGTGCGCGGGGTGGAGGAGGTGGCGACCGCGGAGGTGCAGGTGGATTCGGCGGTGGTGGTGATCGTGGCGGCGCGGGAGGCTTTGGTGGTGGAAGCGGCGGTTTTGGTGGAGGCGCAGGCGGCTTTGGCGGTGGAGGTGGTGGAGATCGCGGCGGCGCAGGCGGATTTGGTGGAGGCGCAGGCGGATTCGGCGGAGGTGCAGGAGGATTTGGTGGAGGTGCTGGCGGTTTTGGTGGTGGAGATCGCGGCGGTGCAGCCGGCGGTCGCGGAGGTGCAGGCGGTTTTGGTGGTGGTGCCGCCGGTTTTGGTGGCGCGGGCGGGTTCGGAGGAGCAGGTGCTCCCAGTCGAAGTCAACTCAATGGCTTCCTCGGCATGCCTTCGGATGAAGGGCTAAATCATAACGCCTCTGGCGCGCAAGGTGCCGCTGCGGGTGCCAAATACTCGAACAACAACAGCTCACAATTCTCGGGCGCACAAGGTGCCGCTGCCGGAAACCGATACTCAAATAACAACGGCTCGCAGTACTCCGGTGCGCAAGGTGCCGCTGCCGGTTCGGCCTATTCAAATCGGAACAGCTCGCAGTACTCCGGTGCGCAAGGTGCCGCTGCTGGTTCAGCTTATTCGAACCGCAATAGTCCGCAGTACTCCGGTGCACAAGGTGCTGCCGCAGGCGCTGCGTATTCCAATCGAAACAGTCCGCAGTACTCCGGTGCACAAGGTGCGGCCGCAGGCGCTGCGTACTCCAATCGCAATAGTCCGCAATACTCCGGTGCACAAGGTGCGGCCGCAGGCGCTGCGTACTCCAATCGCAATAGTCCGCAATACAGCGGCGCGCAAGGTGCCGCGGTCGGTTATGCCGCCGGACAAAATGGCGGCTTTGCCAATGGCTTTGGGCAGGTCTCCAATTCGACTCGCTACAACGCGGCAACTGCAGTGCGGGGTAACTTCAACAATTACGGTGCTTACGGTAAAGGTTGGTACAACGATCATCCTGGCGCTTGGGCTGCTGCAGGTTGGACCGCCGCGCGCGCTTGGACGCCGGCCACGTGGAATGCCGCTGGTGCCTGGTGTGGATTCACGTCGGCCGCGCCGGTTTACTACAACTACGGCGACAATGTTACCTACCAAGGCGATAGCGTCGAAGTGAACGGCCAAAGCGTCGGCACGCCTGAGCAGTATTACCAAGGGGCGCAAGACCTCGCTTCGACCGGTGCTTCCGCTGAACCTGCCAACGACAGCGCTGACTGGTTGCCGCTGGGCGTGTTCGCGTTGACCAAGTCGGAGCAAGGAACCTCCGATGTGGATATTCAACTGGCGGTCAACAAACAAGGCATTATTCGCGGCAACTACACCGACACAGTGACGAAGAAGACGCAGACGGTGCAAGGTTCCGTCGATAAGTCGACGCAGCGCGTGGCGTTCACCGTCGGCGACAATACCACCAATATCATCGAAACTGGTCTCTACAACTTGACCAAGGACGAAGCCCCCGCGCTGATTCATTTTGGTCAAGATCACACGGAGCAGTGGTTGCTGGTGCGGTTGAAGCAAGACGCGTCGACAGGCCAATCGGGCCAATAAGCCGATTGTATTACGCTTCGCCAAATTGCCTGCGCACATCCTGATACGGGACGTGCGCTAGCGCGCCGAACAAGGCGTGGGAAGAAAGCTTCGCTTTGGTGATACCAGGCGAAGTGACACCGCACAACAGCCGGGCCAACGTGTTGGTATCGGCCAGCAAGTCGGCATGTTGTCGTTGCAAGACCAATGCCTGGCGAATAATGGCGGCATCGACTTCGACATTGTTGGCCGCCGCACCCACGATCGGCGCGCTTTGTTGCTGCAAGCAGGTTGTGCAATGCCCGCAAGCGGCCGACCGCGATTCACCAAAGTGTTCGCATAATCTGGCAACCTGACACGAGGAGGTTTCGGCCAGCGCGAGTACCTCTTGCAAGCGGGCGATCTCGCGCTGTTCACGCCGCACCATGCGCTGATGCAGATCAACGGCTAGCGCTGCTTGATCGGCTGGCGACTTGAGACGCTCGTACTGATTGCGCGTTCCTTCGCTGCGCAAGTCGATCCAGCCTTGTTCGCCGAGATAGTCCAGAGCGCGAATGATGCGCTCGCGCGGCGCATGCAACGCAACGGCCGCTTGATCGACATCGATATAGAACCAGGTCTTCGCCTTTCTCACTTGCCGCAGAATGCTTGCCACGAAGTCGCGCCGCTCCCCGGTAAAGTTCGCCAAAATCTCCGCCGATGGCTTTTTGGGCTGAAACTTATAGGCCGAATAGAACGGCGTGCCTCCAACGAGATAGCCATCGAGCTCCAAGTAGGTCATGAGCGTGCGGACAACGAGAACACGTATGTCGTGCTTCCCGGAGAGTTCGTAATAGCTGACGTCGAACTGCGGGCCGAGCGAAAAGAGTTCTTTGAGAAAACTACGAATCGCTGGCAGCGTGGGCGTATCGCCATACGCGAAATTCTCGAGCGTGATGAGGTCATCGCGGCAGAGGAGCGTTTCGCATATCGACGGCAGGCCATCGCGGCCAGAACGGCCAATCTCTTGCGCGAAATTCTCCAAGCTCTTGGGCAAGTTATAGTGATACACATAGCGAATGTCGGCCTTATCAACGCCCATGCCAAAGGCGATGGTGGCGACGACGATGCCCGACTTTGTTTCTAAGAACCAATCTTGGACCGCCGCGCGGGTCTCTGCTTCCAAGCCTGCATGATAGGCTCGCGCTTTGAAACCGGCGGCACAAAGTTGATTGGCGACGGCTTCGGCGGTTTTCTGCAGTGTGACGTAGACGATCGTGGGACCAACCGGGCGTGCGCGCAAGCGCTCCAGCAGTAAGGCGTCGCGCTGCGCGTCGCTGACAGGCGTGGTCAGTACCGTGAGATTTGCGCGATAGAAACCAGTGCGAACAGCACACTCTGGCTCGATTTCGAACGCCGCGCGAATGTCGTCGAGTACGGCCGGCGTGGCGGTGGCGGTAAGCGCCAGCACGCGCTCCGCCTGACATTGCTTGGCGAACTCGACGAGTTTGAGATAGTCGGGTCGAAAGTTGTGCCCCCATTCCGAGATGCAGTGGGCCTCGTCCACGGCGAACAGCGAGACGCGAATCTTTTGAATCGATTCGCGAAAGCGCTCGTTCTGAAAACGCTCCGGCGCGACATAGAGCATTCGCAACTCGCCATTGCGCACTCGCTGCATGGTGTCGCGATACTCGTCGAGCGACAGCGTCGAATCCAAACGTTGCGCCGCGATGCCGCGCGCCGACAAGGCATCGATCTGATCTTTCATGAGCGCAATTAGCGGCGAGACCACCAGTGTCACGCCAGGAAGCAGCAGCGCAGGCAATTGATAGCAAAGCGACTTGCCACTGCCGGTGGGAAAGACCGCCGCCGCCGACTTGCCCGCGAGCAAATGCTCCATCACTTCGCGTTGTCCAGGTCGAAACGTGTCGAAACCAAAATAGGTCTGCAGCGCGGTGGTGAGAGATTCGCTCATAGCCGTCACCTGTGGCTGAGTTGGCCAGCGTCGGATAGATTTGTGCGTCAACGAATTGGTAACATAACACGATGTCGCGCGGCTCGCAGCAGGTTATTGCATGGCGAAAATAGCGAAACGTAAAGGGGCGAGTCGGCGAGCAGATATTCCACCGGAAGTTTTCGCGCAACTGAATGCCGGCACGCTCGAAACGGCGACGCTAGCGGAAAGTTTGGCCATCGACTACACGGCGCTGCTGTGTGTCGCGCTCCCGAAGCAGGCCGAGGCGGCACTCAGTTGTTTCTCGCCCGAAGATGGTATCAAACGACGCATGGAACTCGCAGGCGCGTTCCTGGCGAAAAACGCGAGTGGCAGAGAACTGTCGCGCTTGGCCAAACACGCTTCCGACACGGTGCGCGGTTGGGTGCCATTCGCGATCGGCCTGTTGCCTAGTTTGTCGTTGGCGGATCGCTTGAACAAGGTGCAGCCGCTGGCCGAC
>JBGSHH010000010.1:0-2672 GCA_041752355.1 Pirellulaceae bacterium
GCGGGGCTACCCGCGAGCAAGGCATGGGTGGAGGTGCGCGCGGTGCCAGCCGTGAGTGGTCCCAGCAGCGGCAACAGTGGCGCGCCGTTCGTGCCCACCAGGTCGCCATTTACATTCGCGGTAAAGCCGGTGGCGTTGCCGCGACTGCCGATGAGATTATTGCCCTGCGACGTGAAGGCTCCCTCAATGTCCGGCGAAGCGCCACCCTGATTCGGGGCGATTAGTGTGTTCTTGAGCGTCGCCGCGCCGGTGTTGACCAGGCCACCACCGGAGATCGTGGCCGTGTTGCCGGCCATCGTGACGCTGCTGAGAGTGATCGTGCCTTCGTTGCGAACACCAGCGCCGTTGGTGCCTGCGAGATTGGTGGAGAGCGTGCTATTGATGAGCTGCGCGTTGGCACCCACCGCATTGAAGAGCGCTCCGCCGCTGATGGTGGCTTGATTCATCGCCAGCGTACTTTGCGTCAGCGTCAGGCTGCCGCTGTTGTGGATCGCGCCGCCACTGGTGGCACCACTGTACATGACTTGACTTTGTGACAACAGCGTGGTGCCGGCGTTGCGAATGCCGCCGCCAACATCAGCGCCCACGACTCCGCCCCGCAGCGTGATGCTTTTGAGTTCGAGCGTCGCGCCGGGATGCACATCAAACACGCGATCGAGATTCGCGGCATCAATGATGGTTTCCCCTGTGTCGCTGCCGATAATGGTCAGTGTGTCGTAGACATCCAAATCCCCCGATACGGCGGCGTTCTCATTGGTGCCTGCGACCGTGAATGTGTACGTCCCCGCCTCAAGAATAATGGTGTTGAGACCCGGACGGAAATTGGCTTCTTGCACTGCGGAGCGCAGCGTGCTGCGACCCGTGCCGTCGTTGCTCTGGCCGTCACTGGGATTCGCGTCGGGCGCGTCGGCGAAACTGGTAACCTTGATTTCGCCGGTGTTGGGGATGTTGACGCGGAAGCTACCGAGTATGCCACTGGAGGCGAAGTTAGGAGACAGGCCGCGATCGCTGTTGGCTGGGCTGAAATCGCGAACTTGATTGGGTTGCAAACGAATGTCATAGAGCCCATTGTCGGCGGGATCCCAAGTCCCGCCGGGAGCCGCCACCTTGTACCCGCCACTCAGCATCGGCGCATGGCCTGAGCCCGAAAATATCTGATCAAATTGCGCGACGATCGTGGGCCCGCCGCCGCGGGGCACGATCAACAAATCCCCGCTGTCCAACGAGGAAAAATCGATGGCCGTATTGTCGCTGTAGTTCACGACGATGGTTTGGAACGCCCCACCGTCACTCGTAATATCCTGCAAGCTATCGACGTCGAGTTGAGCGCGCGGCAGGATGCGATCGACGGTGAGCGCTCCCAAGGCATTCAAGCGGCCACCCGATGATAGGCGGCTTCGCAGGGTATCGCGGATGTCAACGCCGAGCAAAATCTGTTCGCGCACTTCGGCCACGGTGGCTTGTGGTGCCACCGACCAAACGAGCGCGGCGACGCCAGAAACATGTGGCGCGGCCATACTGGTGCCGTTGCGATTGGCGTAGCTACCCGAGGGTTCGGTGCTGAGAACGCCAACGCCTGGGGCGGCTAGATCCACAGAAACACGGCCGAAATTGCTAAAGGGTGCCAGTTCGTCCTGGGGATCGCTGGCGGCGACCGAGAGTATGTTTGCGAGCTGATATCCGGCTGGATAAAACGGCGTATCGTCATTGTTCACACCGCGACCGAGGATGTTGCCATTACCGGCGGCGGCCACCACGAGAATGTCCGCGATACCGGAAGTGGCGATCGCGTCGCGCAAGGCCGGCTCAAAGCCGCCAGGGCTGCCCCAACTCGCGTTGATCACGCGCACATTCACGCCATACTCTTGGCGCATCATGGTGGCGTAATTGATTGCCATGACCGCATCGGACGTTAGCCCGCGATTGGTCTCGTCGAGAAACTTCAGCGGCATGATTTGCGACGACCAGGAAACGCCTGTCACCCCAAGGCCATTGTTTCCGACGGCCGCAATCGTGCCGGCGACGTGCGTGCCATGGCGATGATCGTCGAAAGGATCGGCATCGTGGTTGTGAAAGTCGTAGCCATGCACGTCATCAACAAAGCCATTGCCGTCGTCGTCGATCTGATTGCCGGGAATTTCGCCGGGATTGGTCCAGATGTTGGCCGCTAGATCCGGATGGATGTAATCGACACCAGAATCGACCACCGCGACCACCACGGTGTTGCTGCCAGTGGTGATGTTCCAAGCTTCCGGCGCGTCGATATCGGCATCATTCGCGCCCCCCGTTTGTCCAGTGTTGTTGAGACCCGCAAGTTGGCCAAAGCTGCTATCGTTGGGGACAGCTTGAGGTGCCTGGACATAACCATCTGGCTGAAAGTAGCCGACGTAACTGTTCGAGCCAAGTAGCGTTGTAACCAAGCTGGCGGTGGTGTTGCTGGCTTCCACTAGCAATTGGCCCGGCAACCCCAATCCACGTACGATCTGGAAGTTAATGCCGGTGCTATTCAGTATTGCTGCCGCGTCGTCGAGCGAATTCAAGCCTGTGATCGCTTCCGGCTTCAAACGCACGATCCAACGCGCGACAGCATATTCGGCGCCGAGGTTTCCCAGTGAGGAGGTTCCCACTTGAGGGCCGATCAGCATGCCTTGGGGTGACGATGCGACGGGCAC
>JBGSHH010000011.1:0-22864 GCA_041752355.1 Pirellulaceae bacterium
TCGCCATGTTGATCAACCACGATCTTCCCTTTCGACCATTGAATCGGCAACTTGTCGATGATCTTGGCCAAGACCGCGTTGCTGCCGGGATCGCCCCATAGCACGAGGTTGTGATGCTTAATGTCGTCGTCGCTCACATCAGCATCGTTCTTCACGCGCGCTTCGCCGCGAAAATGCCGCCGCCATTGTTCAATCGCCCGATTGCATTCGCTCACGCTCCACTTGCCCCCTGCTTCGTTCCACGCCGTGCCGGTTGGCTTGACCATCAGGAACGAATCCATAAAGGCGTCGTCGATTGGGCCTTGCAGGCCGTGCTTCTTGACCAAACCGGCAGCGGGACGTTTGCCGAGTTTCCAATTATTGCCAGAGAAATGAAACGAGATTTTGCACGACCCATCAGACTCCATCACTGTCGATCTTGGAATGCTAAATTCCTGAAACCCTTTTTCCAAATCTGGACGAGCAATGACAACGGTAACTTCTTTGTGGCCGTGGAAAGGAAAAACTCCAGGGCCCGCTGCAATTGTAAATCCCTTTACATCACTAGTATGAATATTTATTACTCGATCAAGATCGTGAGTTCGTTCGGCGATTATCAGTGAATTATCCAGGTGCTTCTTAATTTCATCGATTTGTATCCAATCGGACTTGTTGTAGCGTAGTGTGTGAGTTGATACTAAGGCCACTTCTTTGCGGCAGTCGCGACCGAATCGGGCAAGTTGTTCCAGCTTATCCTCGACTTCCTTCTTGGCATCGGGGTGATATGAGTGTCCCGTATTGGGGCCAATAATGTGCGTGAGCTTACGATAGAGTTGTCCCTCAAAGTGCTCAACCATGATATCAGCAGCTTGCCTTTGAGAATCGTTCTCCCCGCTGTAGGCAATGATTGGCAGGTTGAAGGCGTTGCCCGCCATAATCGGACAATCGTAGAGCCTCCATAATCTTCGCTCCCACCACGGCTTGCCGCTTAAATCCTCCTTCTGAAACACTTTCAAAAACTCTGGTGTCTCGCTAAAGCCTGCACCGGGGTTAGCAGCGAACCACTTGTCGGGATAATGCACTGCCATGTGCCAGGCACCCGCGCCACCCATGCTGAAGCCGCGCATCGCGATGCGGTCTTCATCAATGGCATATTTGAGCTTGGCGTCGGCCAGGGCTTCGAGAATGTCGATCTCGCCTGCGAACTTGAAGGCGTTGTTCCAGCGGCCATAGGGATGCAGCACTAGCGTGCGCGGCGGTGTGAAGGTGCCGGGATTGGTGCGGCGATCTTTGATGAAGTTAAGTTCGGTCATGTTCTCGCCGCGACCATGCAACCAGATATCGCAGCGATAGCCGACCGGTGTCTTGTCGGTGTAGGTCTCCGGCACCACCATGCCATAGGGCTGCACGGAACCATCGATCTTGGAAACATAGCCGCGCACGATCAGGCCCGTCGCGCTGGTCCACGGCGATTCCCCTTTTAGTAGTTGCTCCGCCCGTTCTTGCCCCAGCGCCAGTTGTTTGGTCGCTTCGTCGAGTTCCTTCGCGTCGTGAAACTCTTGATACTTCAGCGCGTCGTGGGCCCCTTTGTGAAAGACTTGCACATCGGGCAGGAGCAACTGGGTTTTCGCGTCCTTCTTCTGGGCGAGTTCCTTAATGGCCTTGGCGAGTTTGGCGATGCCAACTTCGAGTTCCGCCCGTTTGTCGGCCGGAACTTCGATGCCGAGTTTCGGCAAACGCCGCACGGTCGCCGGGTTGTTGTCGGCGGGGCCGTCGGCGAGTGCAACACTCGGTAAAAGGAATAGCACGCTGAAGAGGAGCGTTCGTAACATTGGCGATAAGTCCCTTTCTATTTGTTCTCAATAGCCTGGATCGCGGCGTTGATCTCTGCATGAACTTCCTGGGTGTATCGCTCGTGGGGCTCACACAGTCTATACGTTCGAGCCAGCAAGGTTCGCAGCACAGGCAGCGCGGACGAAGCTCGTGCCCCGACACGCCTCAAGGCAGAAACAACATCTTGAATTTCTTCCGCTTCGGCCAGCAAATACTCGATCATCAGACTCACAAAGTACTCGATGTTCGTTCCGTAAGCAAAACGTTCGACGTGGTTCGCATAGATTCCCACTGCGATACTCGCTGGCGACTTTCCCAACAAGAGCAGCGCCGTACGCTCGATCGTGTTCACGTAACTTTCCAGTCGTATGGCGTCCTCAACTGCAATTAGTTTATTGCGTTTCAGAAGTCCACCTGAATCGAGCCCCACGACACGCGCCAGATGGCAGAGCTCCCATATCGCGAGCACCAGTTCTCGATCTGCACCGGAATCGCCGCCGAATAAACTCTCCGACACAAGGATTGCTTCCACGAGTTCGTGAAAGCTCTCATCGTTCAACCCACGATAAGGTCGTAAGGCAGCCAGAAAACCTCGCTCTTCGATTTCCGCCTCATGAGCCCTCGTCGAAGCCACCCGCCCTGCGTGAATTAGGATGCATCGTTTTGCCTCCGCTGGCGTCATACTGCAAAGCTTTAGATACGAGGAGAAAAGACGGCAGGCTGGAAGCCTACCCCACTACTTACCAAGCTTGTACAAGGCTTTTTCGGTGCGGATGATGAGCGCGCCATCGACGGCGGCAGGCGAGGCCATAATCTGACCATCGAGTTGATTGGTGGCGAGCAGTTTGTATTGGCGACCAGGCTGCAAGACGTACGTCGCCCCTTCGCGATTGCTGACATAGATGCGACCTTCGACCAGCAGCGGCGAGCTACTAAAATTGCCACCCAGGCGCTCGGTCCAAATCATCTCACCGGTCTTGGCGTCGAGGCAGGTCGCAATTCCTTTGTCGCTGACCATATACAGTTCATCGCCGACCAACAGCGGCGAAGGCATCTGCGGCACGCTCTTCTTATAGCGCCAGGTGATTTCCGGATTGGCGCTGGTGCCATCGAGTTTGATCGCCAGCAGTTCCGACTGCATGAACGTCGTGCTCATGTAGACATGCCCATGCCCTGAGACCGGACGCGGCACAATCGAGAAGCCGAGTACGCCGTAGTTGACCTTCCACAGTTCCTTGCCTGTGGCCGGATCGTAGCCATACAACCAATCGGCCGCTGGCGAAACAACGACATCCGCGCCGTTGATCGCCATGATGATCGGCGTGCCATACGCCTTCTTGAGTTGCGGGTTGGCGTTCATCGCACCGGAACGTTCCGTCTTCCAAGCGATCTTGCCGGTGTTGGTATCAAGGGCGGCGATGTATTGCACGTCGCTCCCATCGCAATGCACGATCAAGCGATCTTGCCAAAGGACGGGCGTACTGCCTGCGCCGTTTTCGTGCATGATGACCAGTTCGTTGTTGGTCCACAGCACCTTGTTGGTCTGCGTATCGAGGCAGGCGGTGCCGTGCGCGCCGAAGCAACAATACAACTTGCCATCGACCAGCACTGGCGTCGGCGTGGCGAAACTGTTCATCGCGTGCGTCCACTGGGGATCGTTTTCCGTCAGCAGCTCGATATCATGCAGCAGCTTGCCGGTTTTTAGATCGACGCAGGCCGCATGCATCACCACTTTGCCGACGACTTGCAGCGGTTGATTGCCAGTGTTGGCTTTGAGTTTTTCTTTTTTCTG
Organism: Pirellulaceae bacterium; assembly: GCA_041752355.1. GTDB lineage: Bacteria > Planctomycetota > Planctomycetia > Pirellulales > Pirellulaceae > JAEZGD01. The sequence goes on from JBGSHH010000011.1 coordinate 3,605, forward strand.
CTCTTCGGTCGCAGGCGAATCAACGGCGTACGTCAGCCAGATTTGATCGCCAGCGATGACGGGACTCGACCAACCTTTGCCTGGGATTTCGGTTTTCCAGGCGATGTTTTCGGTCTCGCTCCAGGCGGTTGGAACGTTCTTCGCGGAGCTAATGCCTTGGCCGGTCGGACCGCGAAACTGCGGCCAGTCGGCGGCGGTAGCGAGCGTGGCGAATGCCGAGAGTACAAGCGCAGTGCAAACGTGAATCATGCGAAGCATGCAAGGCGATCCTGGCGGGGACTAGGGGGAAGGAATTTGGTGGGAAGCATGTACGATACTACTCCGGTGTCGGCGGAGCAAGGTTTCGCAGGCGAAGGGCGCGCCCGGCAAGATTCTATTTCGTCACATCCACATACGTATAGCTGCCGCCGGTCGCGCCGCTGAGCTTCTTCATGAACGATTCCCCTTCCGCCAGCGCCGGGCCGTGGCCGAATTGGATGCAGTGAATGCTCGTTTGCCCGCGAGCGAGCGCGACGATCTCGGCATACTGGCCGGCCGTGAGAAAGGGATCGCCACCGTCGGTCATTAGAAAGACCACGTCGGGCTTGGCGCCAACCGCTGCCCGCAAGGCGAGAGCGTGATCGGTGCTGCCGTAGGGATTGAGCGTTTGAAAGAACTTGGCGACCAGCTTTTTGTTCTCTGGCGTCGCCGGCGTCATTTGCTTGGGGCCGAGATAGTGCGGCTTCTGGTTATAGGCGACAATTTGAAAGCGATGCGTTGGTTCGAGATACTCGACAGCGAGCGCCAGTTGCTTGGCCGCGACATCCAGCACATCCAGGCCATCACTGCCGGTGCTGGCCGAGCGGTCGATCACGAAGGTGAACGATCGACCTTCCGCGGCGGCACTTCCAAAGACGGAGACCTTCGCCGTGGGACCCACAGGTTCGCGCGACCGATACATCTCCCGCTCGCTGGCGACGATTTCCGCTTCCGCTTTGCCATCGGTCGGGATGTGCTTGCCAGGGCCTCGAAATTGCGAGAGGGGCAAGGCGGTTTCCACGGTCGCGCTGGCGCCGGGAGCGTTGCTCCGTTGAGGCAAAAGTTCCGCCAATTCCGCCTGCGCGGACGACTCTGGTGAACCACCCGCTGCCGAGGATGCAGGCTCCTCGGCGGCTTCGCTGGGGGCAAGTTCGCTTTGTTCGGCGGCGTCGGCCTCCGTCAAATAGCGTTTTTCGCTGTTCGCATGGGCCTGCACCAGCACAATCGACGCCTGCCGGTCAACTTCTGCCGCTCCTTTGGGGGTGCTCTCTGGAATCACGAGTAGGGAAACGGCCAGGATAATGACTAGGTGCAAACCGAGCGACATCCCCCAAGCGGGGATGGCCCGTGGAGGTCGGTCGAGTTCGTAATCTCCAGGCAGCGACATGATATTCGTCTCGCGAGGCGCGGCAGGCAGCGGATGCGCCGCCTCCATTGTCGCCGTCTGTCCCGTCGCAAGCAAGCAAATCCTAGCTATTTCTCGACTTAGCAGTTCGATTTGCTGGATTGTGCGCGGAAACCTTTTACAATGAGGGCTTCCGAATCAAGGTTGCCGCCGCGCCCGTTTGGATGAACTTTGCGGGTGGGTGATAGCACTAAGCCTTGACAGGACGAATCTCGAACCAGTACCTCTGGGTGGATCGAAAGGCGTCCCCATTTATTAGCTCACAACGTTTCCATTCTTTTTGCAAGGATCACGATATGACGGGTCAGGCAGCGGCCGGCACGGAGCTCAGCCAGGATGATATGGCGGAACTTAGCAAACTCAAAGGAGCTTTTGCCACGGTGCGGCAAGAACTGGCCAAGATCATCGTGGGCCAGGATCAGGTGATCGAGCAGTTGCTCATCGCCATCTTTTCGCAAGGCCATTGTTTGCTCGAAGGCGTGCCTGGTTTGGCCAAGACGTTGATGGTGAGCACGCTCAGCCGATCGATGCACTTGGATTTCAATCGTATCCAGTTCACGCCCGACTTGATGCCTTCGGACATTACCGGCACGGAAGTGATCCAAGAAGACAAGCACAGCGGTTCGCGAACCTTTAAGTTCCTGAAGGGACCGATCTTCTCGAACATTATTCTCGCCGACGAAATCAACCGCACGCCCCCCAAGACGCAGGCCGCGCTCTTGGAAGCGATGCAGGAAAAGCAAGTCACCATCGGTGGCGAGCGCCACGTGCTCCCTGCGCCGTTCTTTGTGCTCGCCACGCAGAATCCGATCGAACAAGAAGGGACCTACACGCTGCCTGAAGCGCAACAAGATCGCTTCATGTTCAAGGTGTTCGTGAAGTATCCGTCCTACGACGAAGAATATCGCATTGCCGAGACGACCACCGCGTCCTTCTCGCAAGAGGTGCAAGCAGTGCTCTCGGCGGAAGATATTCTCAAGCTGCAAAAGCTCGTGCGACGCGTGCCAGTGCCGCCGCACGTGATTCACTATGCGTTGCGAATGGTTCGCGCCACGCGCGTCCATGAAGGGGAAACACCAGCGTTTGTGAACGACTGGGTGAGTTGGGGCGCGGGACCACGCGGTATGCAGTACTTGCTATTGGGTGCCAAGGCGCGGGCGGTGCTGGAAGGGCGGTTCTTCGCTACGACGGACGACGTGAAGTCGGTCGCACATCCGGTGCTGCGGCATCGCGTGATCACCAACTTCAACGCCGAATCGGCGGGTATCACTTCCGACAAGGTGATCGATCGCCTGTTGGTGGAAGTCCCCGATCGTCGCGCTGGCGATGAAGTTGTGCCGCAATTGGCCAAGGCGTTCGGTTAAGCCTGTTCGACGTCGGGGTGTGCGCAGCACACCATGCATTAGCATTCGCCGCGATTTCCTCCTGCCCGGTGTGCTATCCGCACACCCTAGAACTTGCATGGCTACCAACGCGCATACTTATCTCGATCCGAAAACGCTCGATCGAATCAAACGGCTTGACGTCAAGGCGCGACTTGTGGTGGAAGGCTTCATCACCGGTCAACATCGCAGCCCTTACAATGGCTTCGCGGTGGAGTTCGCGGCGCATCGCGAATACACGCCGGGCGACGATATCAAGCATATCGATTGGAAAGTCTGGTCCAAAACCGATCGGCTCTATATCAAAGAGTACGAGGAAGAGACCAACCTCAAATGCACGATCTTGCTCGATTGCAGCAAGTCCATGGCGTACGGCGAAGGTTGGAGTAAGTTCGATTACGCTGCCACCTGTGCCGCCAGTCTGGCGTATTTGCTGCAGCAGCAGCAAGACGCCGTGGGTCTGGTGACCTTTCATAACAAGATCACCAAGAACTTGCCGGCGAGTTCCCATCCGTCGCATCTCAAGCTGATGCTGCACGAGATGGAAAACCTCCAGCCGGATGACAAGAGCGACATCAACGATGTGTTTGGCGACCTCGCCCGGCAGATTCGTCGCCGGGGCATGGTGGTGTTAGTCTCCGATTTGTTTGTCGACACCAAGACGCTGGCGGAATCGCTCCGTCAATTCCGTCTTCGCAAGCATGAGGTCATCGTCTTTCATGTGATGCACGAAGACGAACTTACCTTCCCCTTTCAAGACAATACCCTGTTTCGCGGACTGGAAGAGAACATTCAGTTGCATACCGAACCACGGGCGCTGCGCAAGAGCTACTTGGAAGCGGTCGATCGCTTCATGGAAGACGTGCGCAAGACCTGCGCCAGTTTCGGCATCGACTATGTGCCACTCAGCACCAAGGATCCACTCGATGCGGCCTTGGCCGGCTATTTGGCCTTCCGACAGAAGACACGCAAACTGATTCGTGGAAGATAGTTAGTACTCATCACGCTCCGCGTGATGTTAGCAAGAAAGTATTCATCACGCTCCGCGTGATGTAGGCAAGATAGAAAGTACTCATCACGCTCCGCGTGATGACTGCAGCCAAAATTTCGACAGTAATACCAGCGGGACAACATCCTGCGACTTCACGCGGAGCGTGAAGAGTACTTTGTTCATAGTGAGTAAGACCAGCGGGACCATATCCCGCGACTTCACGTGGAGCGTGAAGCGTACTTTGGGAAACAACACTGCATGTTACCTTGGCTTAATTCTTTGATTCCTGGCGCTGCCAGCTGGATGGTCATGCCAGCGCTGGCCATCTTGGGCGCTTTGGCGGTGCTTTCGCCGGTGTTGATCCATCTGCTCAACAAGCGGAAGTTCAAGATCGTCGATTGGGCGGCGATGGATTTTCTGCTCGATGCTGACAAGCGCAACCGTCGGCGCGTACGCCTGGAGAACTTCCTCATCCTGTTGCTGCGCTGCTTAGCGATGCTCTTGCTGGGGTTGCTCTTGGCTCGGCCATTCATTCCCTCCGGCATCGCGGCGGGCATGCTTGATTCGGCGCAATACGAACACATTGTCATCCTCGATGATTCGCTCAGCACGCAGGTGCAAGCCAGTAGTCAATCGGCCTTCGAAGAAGCCAAGCAGCGACTGAGCGAGATGCTCCGTTCGCTGGCGAAAGACAATCATCAAAACACCTTCACGCTCATTCTCACCTCGGCTCCTGATCAACGTCTGGCCAATGGCATGCGCGTGACGACGGACACGGTTGATGAACTCGTCAATACCATCAACGACCTCCAGCCGACCGATTTGGCGGCCGATATGTCGACGTTGTTGGTGACGCTGGAACAAGAAGTCAAAATGCAGCCGCAGAACGTAAATCGGCTCGTTTATCTCGTCAGTGATTTGCGTCGCCGCGACTGGGACGCCGACGAAAACGCTGCCACAGAGAACAATCCGGCAGAGGTCGTGGCGCGCATCTCGAAGCTCGCGACCGCCGTGTACATCCTCGATATCGGCGGCGAGAGCTATGGCAACGTGATGGTCACCGATGTGCGGCCTGAAGGCGTACTGGTGGCCGGCGTCAGTTCGCGCTTTGATGTCACCGTACATAACTATGGCGGGAGTGAGGCCCGCGACTTGATCGTGAAGTTCAAAGCCGGCGACGGCTTGGAACTCGACGCACCGATCGATCGCTTGCCGTCCAATCAGTCCACGACCGTGCCATTCTCGTTCACGTTTTCCGATAGTGGCGATGTAGCACCCGACGGTTCGCTGCTGCCGCTACGAGCGGTGGAAGTGGAGGTAACGGTCGCGTCCTCGCGCCCGGGCGATGAAGATCGTTTATTGGCGGATAGCACAGGCTATTTCGCCGCTCGCGTCGTGCGCGGTATTCCGACGCTGATCGTCGATGGCGATCCATCGTCCAATGAAGAACGGAGCGAATCGTTCTTCCTCAAGCACGCCCTGGAACCCAATGGCCCGTTGCTTTCCGGTGTGTCGGTCGATGTCGTCCATGAACCGGAAATGGAAACGATTTCGCTCAACAAGTATCAAGTCATTTTTCTTTGCAACGTCTATCGCTTTAGCGACAAGGTCATCAACGATCTTAAAGCCTGGACCGAACGAGGCGGTGGCCTAGTGATTATGCCGGGCGATCAAGTCGATGAGCGGTTCTTCAACGAGAAGTATTTTAACGACGGTAAAGGTATTTCGCCGCTGAAGCTGGAAGGCATTCTCGGCGACGAAACCGAAGAGAAGTGGGTCAATTTCAAAGTTGAGAACACCGCGCATCCGGTACTGGGTGTGTTCGAAGGGCAGAACAATCCGGCGCTCGAACTGACGAAGGTGTTTCGTTGGTGGAACATGTCGGCCGCCCCGGGACAAGTAGGTGATACAATTGAAGTCTCCGCCCGCTTTAACGACGCCGAGCAATCGATCGCCATGGCGGAAAAGAAATATGGCAAGGGACGCGTCTTCATTTCCGCGATTCCGGCTGATACCGATTGGCATTTGTGGCCCGTGTTCGGCACGTACCTAATCTCGATGGAAGAACTCGTCCGCTACATGGCAGGCGATGTGGCGGGGAGCGGTGGCTTGCATGTCGGCGAGCCGCTCGTGCAAACCGTCGAACTTTCCGATTACAAAACCGACGCGGAACTCCGCGCCCCGCGTGATAAGAAAGTTAGCCTGCAGGCTCGCGAGCCCGGCGCTAAGAAAGAAACGAATCTCGCCGCGCCTCAAGATAAGAAAGAAGGCGCCGACAAAGGGGACAAGAAGAGCGAAGTCGCCCAACCAACTCCTTCACCTGCCGGCGCGACTCAGACGCAGTGGCAATTTGTGTACGAGCCGACACTGCAGCGCGGTTTCTACAACTTGCAGCTGTCGCGCAACGATGGCGGCGACGAAAAAGTGCTCTTCGCCGCCAACGCGGTGGCGGATGAAGGCGATCTCACGCGGGTCGATCTGGCCGAATTGAGTAAGACGCTGGGCGATCGCGTCAAGATCATCAGTTCGGCCAGTACCACCGCGCTCGTCGCTGTCGGGTCGCAGCGGGAGCTTTGGAAGTACTTGCTGTTGATATTGGTACTGGTGCTCTGCGGTGAACAACTCCTGGCGTGGTCCTTTGGATTAAAACGCTAAAGCAAACAAACGGTTATTTCACGGATATCGCGAAAAGTCATGCGAGGGATGCGAACCATGCAACGTCACACAAATCATCGCGGGTCTCTGTCGCTAGGGAGATGGGCGATCCTGTGCGGGCTAGGTTTCTTCGGTTGTTGCGGACTGGTCAAAGCGCAGCAAGTTCTTCAGCTGCAACAACGGGCAATCGCCGCGCCTCGCATCGCAGGCGAGGCGGCAGCGGAAAAGGAAGATGCCGAACTGGTCAAGGAAAGCGACCTCGAAAACACGAAGTTTGCCGATGGTGCCGCGCTCAAAACCGATCCCGAACTCGAACGCCTGCTCAAGCGCGCCGATCAATTCGCTGCCGATGGTCGCTACGATTTGGCCAGCGTGCTGTGGCAAAAGGTGCTGGATGAAAGCAGCGACACGCTGATGCTCGTGCGGCGTCCCGTCGACGAAAAAGATTTGCCGATGTATACATCACTCGCGTCCGAAGTGGAGCGAACGCTGGCGAAGTTGCCGCTGGATGGCTTGAAGCTCTATCGCATTTCGGCCGATGGCGAGGCCAACGCGATCATGGCGTCGATGCAGCAAGGTGTTGATGAAGAGGAAGCGCTTTCGAAAGTGGTGCGGCGCTATTTCATGAGTTCCATCGGCGATGATGCCGCCTATAAGCTCGGCTGTCTCGCCCTGGATCGACATGACTTCGTCGGCGCCAGCCGGATGTTCCAAGCGATCATCGACCAACACCCCGATCCCTCGATGCCGCGCTCGGAAGTGCTGCTTCGCCTGGCAGTAGCGAGTGCCAAAGTTGGCGATGCCGGCGCGACGGCGCAATCGCTCACCTCGCTCGATCAAGCCACCGGCATTCGCCCTCGGCACGATTCCATTACTGCCGTGAAGGACTTCGTGGCGCGGATCGATAAGAACGCGCTGCAGCTTGGTCAGTCCGGCAAGCATTGGCTGCTCGATTACGGCAATCCGGCCCGGACCGGACGGATGAAGGCCCTGCCTGTCCGCGCGACCAATGCCGATTTGGCGGAACTGTGGACGCAGGAATTCGACATCGCCTTGCCCCAAGTGCTGAACGATCCCCGCCTCGCGCAAAATGCGCGGCGCGGTGTGGTGGTGATGGGAGGGGCGCGCGTCTTTAGCAGTCGCGTTCCTAATCAAGTGCCCATGGGCCAGCCCGATTCGCGCGAGAATCTGTCCGAACGTTGGCGGAAAGAAGGCTGGTTCCCCACAGCTCGTTTGCTCTTTGATAGTGACGAGGATGGCAGCCGCGTTTACATCAAATCTGCGACGGAACTTACATGCTGGGATACGAAGTGCGAATCGAATGAGCCGATCTGGCGCAGCGCCTGGCTAAATTTCTATCAAGGCGATGCCGGGACGCAGAACTTTGCGCAGATGCGCATGTATCAAGGGGTCAACTTGCCGCAGCAAGGCCCCAGTTCGCTCGCCGAGATCATGCATTTTGGCGATCGCGTACATAACTCCATTTCCATCGCTGGTGGTTTGATCTTCAACCTGGAAGGCAAGCAAGTCCACCGTGGTGGCGGGACTGTCGAACCCGATGCGCCGCGCAATAATGGGAGTTGGAACTACGGCGCAGTGCCACGACGCGCGCGGCAGAACTTTTTGGCCGCGTACGACGCCAAAACGGGCAAAGTCGTTTGGCATCGCAGCGCGGACGATGCCGAACCGGCCACGCCCAACGGCAAGCCTGCCAGCGATCTCGGCTTCTTGGCCGCGCCAACGCCTTATGGAAACCTGTTGCTTGCGCCGGTCACCGATGGGGGCACTGTGTGGCTCTATGCTCTCGCGCAAAACGATGGCAAAACCGTGTGGAAGCGCTATCTTTGTGACGAACCGCAGGGCGGGGCGAGTCAATGGTCCACTGTCGGCATTGCGATCGATGGTCGTGACGCCTATGTCTGCTGCGGCACGGGCGCGGTCTTCGCGCTCGACGCGGTTTCCGGTTCTATTCGCTGGGCGGTTCGCTATCCGCGCACCGGCAAGCCAAGCACGCGGCAAGTCAACGTCTATGGCGTGCAGAATCGTCAGCTTGACCTGACCGGTTGGGACGATGATGTGGTGATTCCTTACGGCAAGTTGCTGGTCGTGATGGCTTCGGATTTCGACACCGTCTTCGCGGTCGATCGCCGCACGGGCGAATTTGCTTGGGACTCGCCCAAGGATACGGCTTCCTATTGCCTCGGTGTGGTGGGACGAAGTTTGTATGTGGCGGGCCGCGATACGATTCGCAAGTATGATATACCCAGCGGACGCCGGGAAGCAGAGCGCGTGATTAACGAAGGCGCGCGGCAGAGCGACGCTCTCTGTTATGGCCGAGGCTGCTTGACTGAAGACGCGATTTACCTACCAGTTAAAGACTCGGTGTTGAAATTGCGCCTCGACAATCTGGCCGACGTGAGTCAGGTAGGCGTGTCGAGTACCTCAGGCGATCCGGTCGGCAATCTCTATGCCGATGGCGAGAAATTATGGATGGCGGGACCGTCGAAACTTTCCGCTCTGACCAATTACGATGTGCGGATGGCAGAACTCGCAGCCAATATTGCCGCTGGCGATGCCCGATCGCAGTTGGTGCGAATGCGTATGCAGAAAACGCGCGGACAACTCGACGAGGCCATTGCCGATTTAGCGGGTGCCTTCAAATTGCTGCAGGCCAAAGATCGCTTGGAAGCAACGAGCACGCTACTTGACGGTATCAAGGAACTCAATCTCGCGGCCGATCGTCCTTTGATCGCGCTGCAGTTTTTGACGGATGGGTTTGTGACGCCTGCCGGCGAAGCGATCGACTATTTGCCAGCGCAAGCCACCGAAGATGACAAAGCGTTCGTGACCGATTTGCTGGGACGCCGCTCGGAGGTCGCGTATAGCACGCTGCTGACGATTCGCACTGCCAAGCTCAAGAACGCCGTGGGTCAGCTACTGCAAGCTGCGCCTTGCTTCGAGCAAGAGTATCTCCATCATGCCGCCAAGAAAACGGTGGTCGCCGTCGCGACTTCCGACGACACGGAAACATTGATTGCCGCGCTCGCTGGTAAATCGCCCTTGGCGACCGCCATCGCCGCCGATGCTTTGGGCCGTGTGCAAGGCGACGCTGCCAAAGAACCGCTCGGCAAGTTGCTGGAATCTTCGAATGACAAAGTCAAGCTCGCCGCTGCCGGCGCTTTGATCAATCTCGGCGAGCGTTCGTCGCTCGCTACGCTGGTCGCGCTGCTCGAATCAGACGACCAACGTGTTGCCTCCCAGGCGAGCGCCATGTTGCGCGGCGCCAGCGGAAAAGTAATCGCGTTTAGCCCTAGCGATGCGGAACTTCGCAAACAAGGCGTCGCGGAATGGAAGGAGTGGCTCGCCAAGGAAGGAGCCACGGCCGAACTTACTTATCCCGTGAGCGATGGCGATCCGCTGCTGGGTCGCACGTTGATTTGCTACTACGCGCAAAGCAAGGTGGTCGAGTACGACGAGAACAACAAAGAACGTTCGTCGAAGCAGGTTCAAGGCGTCTGGGGTGGCCAAGGTTTACCCAATGGCCATCGCTTGCTGGCTCTGTATGGCATGCGCCGCGTGGTCGAGTTCGACGAGAATTGGAACGAAGTGTGGAGCCTGGAAAAAGAACAACTCCCGGGTTCGCCGTACAACGTACAGCGTTTGCCCAATGGCAATACGTTAGTTTCGTGCTCCGATGCCCAAAAGGTGTTGGAGTTCGATCGCAACAAGAAGCTCATCTGGGAATTGCCAGCGCAAGGTCGCCCGATGGATGCCGTACGTTTGGAAAATGGCAACACGCTGGTCGCCTTGCAGCAAGGTGCCCGCGTTGCCGAGTTTTCGCCAGATAAGAAGGAAGTTTGGTCGGCCGATCGACTCAATGGCGTTATGAGCGTGCAGCGTTTGGAGAATGGCAACACGCTCGTCGCCTGCACCGCCGGTGGCAAGAATAACACTGGGTTGGTGGTGGAACTGGATGCCAACAAGAATCACGTTTGGAAAGCGGAGAACCTCCGCAATCCGTACGACGCGCAGCGCTTGCCCAATGGCAATACCCTGATCACCGATCAGCTGCGCGTGCAAGAAGTGGATGAAAATCAGGATGTGAAGTGGAAGGTCGAGCAGAACGGCGCCAGCGCCGGTCATCGGTTTTAGGTTCGCGCTGCTCGCCAGCCAGGAGAGATGTCGCATGAGGCAAATACAACAACCGCACGTTTCTTTGTTCCTCGCATTGCGTGGGGGTGCATTCGCCGCTGCGCTGACGTGTCTATTCGTCAACGTCGATAGCCTCGTCGCGCAGGTCAAAATTGAGGTTCGGGCGGTAACGGCCTTGGACGATTCGGCTGATGAAACCAAGCCCGACGTAGAAGCCAAGCCAGCTGAAGCAGCCAAGCCAGCTGAAGCAGATAAGCCAGCTGAAGAAACCAAGCCCGACGTAGAAGCCAAGCCCGTTGAAGTAGACAAGCCAGCTGAAGCAGCCAAGCCGGTTGAGGAAGCCAAGCCAGCGACCGTTGCTAAGGCTCCCGAGGATGCCAAGCCGAAACTCACTTCCTACGAGCGCAGCCTGTTGGAGCTTAAGATCGAACCGAGCGCCGAATCCTTCAAGGCGTATCTGCTATCGCTGCATCCTGGTCCGGATACGAAAGAAACGCTCAACCGACTTGTGACGCAGATGGGCGACGAAGCCTATGTCTCGCGAGAGAAGGCGATGGGCGAGTTGCGCTTGAAGTCGGCTATCGCGATGGAAACATTGCGCGTCGCCACTGAGAACCCCAATCCGGAAATCCGCTGGCGGGCCAAAAAGCTGTTGCAAAACGCCACCGGCGAAAGTGACGCCACGTTCTTCGCCCTCTTCAAGACCATTGAAGATCGCAAATTCAAAGGACTCGCCGGACCGATTCTATTGACGTTACCTTTGTGTGGTCAGGACCATGTCCGCTTCGCGGCGCGACGAGCGCTCACCGCCACCGCAGTTGCGGAAGACCAGGCCTTATTAACCAAAGAACTACAAAATCCTGACCCGCACATTCGCATCGCCGTGCTGGCCGCGTTTGCCGCGCTCGAACCGACGGTCGCCGCCACTGCCGCGCTGGAACTAGCGAAAGATCCCGATGAGCAAGTTCGCATGGCAGGGGCTCGCTTGCTCGCCATGCAAGGCCGCCGCGAGTCGTTGGCATTGTTGGTCGGTTTGCTCGATGCCAAAACCATCGCCATCCGCGGAGAAGCCAGCCGCACGCTCAAACAAATTACCGGCGCGGATTTTGGCTTCGTCTCCTACGAAAAGGACGAGGTCCGCGCCGCGTCCACGCAAAAATGGCAAGCGTGGTTGGCCAAGGAAAGTGCCAACGTGAAGATCACGCCGCTCGCCAAGAGCATTCCGTTTGAACACGGTCGGTTGCTCTTGTGTTCGTACGCGCAAAGCAAAGTCTTCGAGTTCGATGCGGATGCGAAAGACCCCAGCAAGCCGCGCTGGGAAGTGCAAATGAGCATGCAGCCTTGGGCGGTGCAGGGCTTGCCTGATGGTCGCCGGTTGGTGGCCTCCTATGGCGGTCGTAAAGTCGTGGAGTTTGGGCCCGAAGCCGACGCCACGAAGCCCCTGTGGGAATCGGAACAACTCCCCGGCGGGCCGATGGGTGTGCAACGCCTGGAAAACGGCAACACGCTGGTAGCGCTCACCGATGCCGAAATGGTCGGTGAACTCGATACCCAAGGCAAGCTGATCAAGAAGTGGACGGTCGCCGGTCGCCCTGTCGATGTGCAACGCTTGGATAGCGGCAATACGTTGGTCGCGCTACAAAATGGGCAGAAGGTGGTCGAGATCGATAGCGAAGGTGCTTTGAAGTGGAGCACCTCCGTCCCGCTTATGAACCCGTTCTCCGCGCAGCGTTTGGAGAACGGTAACACGCTCATCACGGTGCTGTCGGGGGGAAAAGTGGTGGAAGTCAACGCCGCAGGCGATCGCGAGGAATGGTCGATCGGTGGCCTGATGAATCCCTATCACGCCCGTCGCTTGTCCAATGGCAATACCATCATCGCCGATCAAAATGGCGTGTATGAATATGAATCGCTCGAGAAGAAGATCGTTTGGAAATTGCAACTTCCGCATGTGAGTCGCATCAGTCGCTTTTGAAATCATCCGCGGCGTTCGCCGTCGCTATCATCTTTATCAAGGTTCCGCCTGTGTTCGCGAGTGCATCTAGTCCTGCCTGGCTGCTGAAATTCCTGGAGTTTCTGGGGGTCGATCGGTCACAACTGCCTGCCGATGACGCGTGGCAATTCGAATGGGGCAACACGCCCATTCCCGCCGGTTCGTTGGTCGTGCTGATCGTCATGCTGGTAGCCGCGTTCATCGCGCTCTGGCTTTGGCGGCGCACGGTCGATAGTTGGACCACCAGTCGCAAGTTGCTGTTGGTTTTCGGATCGTTGGCGGTGTTCATTCCCGCCGTCAGCGTCCTGCTGTCGCCGGTGGTGAGCAACATCCTGGCCGGTGGCGATAGTTCGCTGTCAGGCAGTTCCACCTGGTCGAGCATCGTGCAGGTGTTTTTCAGCGCGCTCACCGCTGCTCCGTTTGTAGCTGTGCTAGGGATCGCGTTTTGGGTGCTGTGGGTTTATCGCTGGGAAATCGAAACGTGCTCGTCGCGACTGCGCGCGATGCTCGGTATGGCGCGGATGTTCGTGCTAGCGCTGTTGGCGTTGATTCTCTTCGCGCCGGAATTGGTTACGCTGGAAACGAAAGAACTGCGGCGCATGCTGCTCGTCGAGCGCGACAAGTCGCAATCGATGGCCTTTCAAGACGCGTATCGCAACGACGAACAAGCCAAGACCACGGCTGCCGCGCTCGGACTTTCCACGGAACAACTTCGCACGCAGAAACTCACGCGGGCTGATGTCCTCGACAAAGTGCTCGCCAAAGACGACTACAAGTTCCTCCGCGAGTTGGAGAAGCGCGGGAAGCTGCTTGTCGCTGACTTCGACGATACCCTCACCAAGCCGACCGACCCTCAAGCGCCACCTTCCGCAGATGCTACGCCGGTCGTGACCCCGGTCAAGAATCCAGGCGGCGATGACAAGCAGCAAGGCGGCGAGGAAGAAACGCCAGTCCAGCCCATCAAACTCGCGCCGATTCTGGCGGATGGGCGCGGCTCTGACTTGTGGTTGGCCATCCATGAGCCGCTGGCACGTAATCCGGCCGCGATCGTCCTGTTCACCGATGGTCAACACACAGGCAAGGAATCTCCGCTCGCCGCCGCGCAAGAGGCCAAGCGGCAAAACGTGAAGGTTTATATCGTGGGGGTTGGCGATCCTTCGCGTCCCAAGAACCTCCGCGTCGATAGCGTCTACGTGCAACCGAATGTCTGGAAGAAAGATCCGTTCCAAGTGCAAGTGGAAGTTTCCTCGCAAGATATCGATCCACAAAATGTCTCGGTGGAACTGATCGAACAAAAAGTGAACGAGAGCGATGGCTCGCTGGGGCCGGAGAAGGTAGTCGCCAAGCAAGACTTGCTGCTGGATCGTAGCCGCGAACCGGTCGGCTTTGAGCAAGCGTTAACAGAGTCCGGCAAGTATGTTTATTCGGCGCGGATTACGCCGCTGGAAGACGAATCGAACCTCGACGACAACCGCGCCTCCGCCACGCCGACGCAAGTTCGCGATAAGGACAACATCAAGGTGTTGCTCGTCGCCGGCGCGCCGACTTGGGAATATCGCCTAGTGCAGAAACTGCTCACGCGCGATCCCGAAATCGATGTGAAGTGCTGGTTGCAATCGCTCGATGAAGAACGCGCTCAAGATGGTGATCGTCCTGTGATCGAACGCTTGCCTTTGACGTTGCCAGAACTCAACGAGTTTGGCGTGATTCTGCTGTTCGATCCCAACCCCATGGAATTCGATCAAGCCTGGATCAAGACGCTGAAAGCCTATGTCAGCGAACACTCCGGCGGTGTGCTGTACATGGCGGGTCCGAAGTACACGGGCTCGTTCCTCACCAACGCCCGTACACAAACCATTGCCGATATCATTCCCGTCCGCTTTGGCGATGTGGCGGCGGTGGAAGTGATGACGATGATGTCCCCCACGAATCGTCCCTACCCACTTCGCGTCGTTCCGTCCAGTGCCGACAATGGCATGCTGAAGTTCATGCAAGACACGCAAGAGAGTTTGCGACGTTGGGAAAGCCTGCCAGGCATTTTTTGGAGTTTCCCTTCTCTGGGACCCAAGCCGACCGCGCAAGTGCTGCTGGAACATAGCGACACCACGTTACGCACTTCCGACGGCGCGCGGCCCCTCTTGGTGCGCAGCCGTTATGGTGCCGGCAACACGGCCTTTATTGGCTTCAACGGCACGTGGCGTTGGCGGCAAATTGGTCGCGAGGCGGAATTCTTCGACAAGTTCTGGGTGAATATGGTCCGTGAACTCAACGACGCCCGTTCGTCGAAGGGACGGAAGTACGGTTCGCTCAATACCGAACGCGATCGCTACGAAGTCGGCGACAAGATCGCCATCACGGCGCGACTCAACGATGCAGCCTACGAACCGCTCAAGGCGGAAGAAGTGGAAGCGACGTTGCGGACGGAAGACGGCACGCCGATCTCCATCATTTTGAAGCCGGTCATGGGTCAAGATGGCACCTATCAAGGGCATTACTCCGCGCGGCGAACTGGCCTGCATGTACTCAGCGTCGATATTCCCTCCTCGGAAGGCGTGAAGCCGACTGTCGATGACAAAAACTTCACCGTCGAACTTCCCCGCGTGGAAATGAATCAGCAATGGCTCAACAAGCCGCTGCTGGTCGAACTTGCGGAAACAACCGGCGGCAAGTATTTCGATCTGAACCAGCTCGATGCGCTCGCCGCGGCCGTTCCCGATCAGACCGAAACGCTCATCGAACGCGGGCCCTCCAAGCCTGTCTGGGATTTGCCTGGCGTGATCAATTTGCGTGTCGGTTTGCTCGTGCTGCTGGTCGGCATTCTGTCGCTCGAGTGGGCGCTGCGTAAGAAGTACAAACTGCTGTAGTGCATCGGACAGCAACTCAATTCAACGACTCAATTTTACAAATAGCAATCGATTATGGCCAACGCCGCACTGACTCCGCACGATATTCCCGCCAGCATCAGCGAGCGACTTGCTGGCTTGCGTCGCAAGCTGACCTTTTGGTTTTTGATCGAAGGTCTCGGCCGCGTGTTGCTGTGGACGCTCGTCATCTTCGCTATCGATTTTGTTATCGACTGGGGCGTCCATTTAGAACGTTCGCAGCGCAGCGTGTTGTGGCTGTTGATGGCGGCAGCGCTAGCGGTGCTCATCTATCGTAAAATTCTCGTTCCGCTCACCAGCTATGTCGGCGATGACGCGCTGCTCTTGCAAGTTGAGAAGAAACACAAAGACCTCGGCGAGAGCGTGATCAGCGCCGCGCAGTTTTCGCGCATTTCCGATGTGGAACGGATGGGCGTATCGCGCTCGATGGTCGATGCCACCATTCGTCACGGCGTCGAGCAAGCAGGCCGCGTAAATTTCGGTGATGTTATCAACGCTTCGGCGGGCACGATTAACATGCTGTTGTTGGTGGTCGCGCTTGCGCTCTGCACCGGCTTGGGCGTGGGCATCGCCACCTCGCCGCTGTTGCGCATTTGGTTTGAGCGCAACTTGTTGTTGGCCGATACGCAATGGCCGCAACGAACCTATTTGGAAATTCACGGTTTGAAAGATGGCGTTGTGCAAATTCCTCGTGGCGAAAACTGGACGCAAATCGTCACCGTGCGCGAGGATAGCGAAGTGGTGCCGGTGAACGTCTTCGTCGAGTTTGCGGGCTTTGGTCGTCCGCCGCAAGCGATGAAACATGGCGAAGACGAACGCTCGTTTGAAACGGTGTTCACGAACGTCATTGAGGAGTTTCAGTTCCGCGTGCGCGGAGGCGATGCTTTGTCGCCAAAGATTCAGGTCCGTCTGGTCGAGCCGCCAGCTTTCGACAAACTCACTATGGAAGTGAAGTTGCCGGCCTATGCTGGCAGTGTCGTGGAAGAGCTGCCCCCAGGCAAAGGACCGTATTACGTCATCATCGGCAGCGAACTCAACATTCGCGGGCAAGCCAATAAAGAGCTTTCCGCTGCCGCGCTGGTGATTGAACCCGACCTGCAAGCGCTGGTCAAACGCAGCATGGTGACGACCGCGGACACCCAACTCCCCAGCATCGCCGATTTGCAAAACAAGTTCGGCAGTCCGACGTTGCGGCTGGAACTCAAACTCGCCGATTCCAAATCCGCCGAATCGAAATCGGTGGAGGGCCAACTCGCTCCTTGGCTCCCCAAGAGTAGCGACAAACCGTGGGCGGAACACGTTGCAGCGCTGCTAGACGGATTGAAAGCCGCGCCGGCGCTCGTCCCTGGCAAGTACACGTTGGAACTGACCGATGCCGGTGGACTCACTTCGAAACGTCCCGCGACATTCGTGGTGATGGTGAAAGAGGATCGCGAACCCCGCTTGAACGACGCCCGGCTGGTGGGCGTCAGTGGCATGATCGTTCCCAAAGCGATCGTGCATTACACGGCCCGCGTGTTGGACGATTATTCCGTCACCAAGGTGCAACTCGCCTATCGGGCGCGGGGCGAGGATTTCGATGCTCCCGAACTGAACGGCGCGCTCCCCATCGCTAGCCTCGCCGACAAGCTGCCAGCGAAGTCGCTCAAGGTGGAAGACGCCTTGGAAGTCTCGGAACTGAAACTCGCGCCGGGTTCCTCACTGACGCTGTATATCGAAGCAACCGACAATGATGCGGTCAACGTGAGTGGCCCCAAGACTGGCAAGTCGGCCGACTTCGCGATGCGGATTGTCACCGAGGAACAACTTCGCACCGACCTCCTGCGTCGGGAGAAAGAGCAGCGGCAAGAGTTTGAACGCATCTTGAAGAACCAGGAAGACCTCATCACCGATCTGGCGGCGCTGGCCGCTGGTGTCGCTGGCACGGCCAACTTTACCGATGAACAACGCCTGCAACTGATGGCGGTGCAAAAACGACAGAATTTGGTCGCCACCAACACCGGCGGCGTGGCGACGGTCCTGGAAGCAATCACCACGGAAGTCATCAACAACCGCCTGGAAGAAGCCGGCGGCAAGTTGGAAAGCCGACTGCGCGAAAAGATCATCGCTCCCATGCGGCGGATCGCCGAACAACAGGTGGACGATACGGTGCTCTTGATGGAGAAGGCGCGGCGCGTCGCGGAAACCGAGAAAGAGCGCGACGCAGCGCTCGTCGCCGCTCAGGAACAGCAACAAGAGATCATCGCCTCGATGAAGGACATCTTGGCCAACATGGCCAAGGCGGAAGGGTATCAGGAAGCGATCAACTTGCTCTACGAACTCGAAAAGGCTCAAAAGGAAGTCTTCGAACGCACGCAGCGCGAAAAGGCCGAACGAAACAAACGAGCTTTGGAGAACGGGGGTAAGGTCGAAGAAGAGAAGCCCGGCGAGGCGAAGCCGACAGAAACCAAGCCCACCGAAGGCGAAAAGCCAACAGAAGACAAGCCTGCAGAAGACAAGCCTGCCCCAGAAAAACCAAGTGACGAGAAGCCCGGTGAAGAAAAAACCAGCGAGGAAAAGCCTGCCGATGCTCCCAAATAGGCGCTAAAGACCACCCAGAGCAGGCTCACCACCGCCTTGGGGCTGGGAACAGAAGCGAATTTGATCAGAAATATCCGGCTTAGGCTCGACTTTCGCCGCCGTTTTACCCCACAATAGCAGTTGTCCCCCACAAGATAATTAGTAGGTTGCTGGATGAACTTGTTTCGGACAACCAGCGACTAAGTAGACGTAACAACATTTTCGTGGCGGAAGCAAATCGGAGTGCTTCCTGCCGAGCGACATAAGCCCGTCCTGGAGCTTTCCCGATGAATCGTGGACCTTTGTTCCGCTCGCTAGCGGTGTCGATTTCGTTGTTCGGTTTGGGGCTGGCACTCATCGCCGGTTTGCCCACCGCCCGCGCCCAGGAAGGGGCCGACGTTCGTAAGCCAACGCCGCTCGGTATTCGCCAGCAAGCGGTCGAGCGGATGATGGACGACCTCAAGACCAAGTTCAAGCTCCTCGCCCAGTCGCTCTCGGCCAACGATGCCGACAAAGCCCGCGCGGACAAAGTTCTCAAGACGTTGAACGAAGCGGAGTCGCTGGGCGTGCAAGGTCGCATGGCGGCCATCACCAAGCTGCTTGACGAATCGCGACTCGACGCGGCCAGCGGCGAGCAAACGGCCATTCTTAAGGATCTTCGCAAGCTGCTGGAATTGCTCTTGGACGAAGACAAGAAAGATCCACTCGACGAAGCCCGTCGTTTGGAAGAACTCAAAAAAGACCTACAAGACATCATTAAGGAAGAGCGCGTCCAAGAACAGGAAAGCGACAAGATCGCCAACAAGGACGACACGCTCGACAAACTCGGCAAGCAGATTGCCGCCGTGCAAAAACTGATTGAGAAGCAACAGCAAGTCATCAAACAGACAGGCGACGCCCGCGCTAAAGGCCCGCAAGCGCTTGGCCCCGTGGCCGATGCTCAAAAGAACGTTCGCCAAGAGACCGAAAAGGTCGCTGGCGACATCGATGGTAAGCCCGCCGGTGATCAAGAAGGTAAAGAAGGTGCCGGCGGAGAAGGGGAAGGCAAAGAAGGCACTGGTAAAGAAGGCACTGGTAAAGAAGGTGCTGGTAAAGAAGGTGCTGGTAAAGAAGGTGGTGGCAAGGAAGGTGGTGGCAAGGAAGGTGGTGGCAAGGAAGGTGGTGGCAAGGAAGGTGGTGGCAAGGAAGGTGGTGGCAAGGAAGGTGGTGGCAAGGAAGGTGGC
>JBGSHH010000012.1:0-2367 GCA_041752355.1 Pirellulaceae bacterium
CCCCGGTTGTATGTTGCCAGCGGCGGGGTATGCTAGACTCCGCAAGATTCGTTGGCCGATTGGCTCCTCTCACTTCTCATCCAACATGCGACGCACGCGGCGTAGGCTCGGCGCGGCCTTTCTCGGTGTTTCCACCGCAGGTGTGCTACTATGCGCGCTGATTGGTGTGGCGCTGGGAGCAGGCGCGTTCACATTCTCCTACGGCCAAGGCTTGTCGTACATGAGCAACGATCCGCGCGCATGCGTGAATTGTCACATCATGCGCGAGCAGTACGATGGTTGGCAGCATTCCAGCCATCATGCCGTGGCGACATGCAACGATTGCCACACGCCGCACGCTTTCATTCCCAAGTATCTTTCCAAGGCCGAAAACGGCATCTGGCATAGCAAAGGCTTCACGTTTCAGGACTTTCACGAACCAATTCGCATCCGCCCTCACAACGCGGCAACGCTGCAACACAACTGCATCGAATGCCACAAAGAAGCGGTAGGTGAGATCGTGGGACACGATGGCAGTTCCGCGACCGAGTGGAGTTGCGTGCATTGCCATCAAAGCGTCGGCCATGGCCCGACACGTTAACACACAATCGCTGACTTCAAGCAGATAGCAACCATGACCGAACAACCTCGCTCGACCAGCGGCAAATACGTCTATTTCGCCACGGTGATCATCGTCGCCGCCGCCACCGCTGCCATTATGTATCTGTGGCAGAACATTAACGATCGCCGCGAGGAAGCGAAGCAGCAAGTCTTCCAGGTGGTCGAGATCACCGAAGCCACCATCGATCCCAAGGAATGGGGCAAGAATTTCCCGCGGCAATACGATAGCTACCTCCGCACGGTCGATATCGAACGGACCAACTACGGCGGCAGCGACGCCTTTCAAAAGCTCGATCAAGACAAAGTATGGCGAACGCTCTTTGCAGGCTACGCGTTCGCGGTCGACTATCGCGAGGAACGCGGCCATGCGTACATGTTGCACGATCAGGAAGAAACCGAGCGGGTGAAGAACTTCAAGCAGCCAGGCGCTTGCTTGCAGTGCCATGCCGCCATCGTGCCTGCCTATCGTTATGAAGGCAAAAAGGCGGGCGTGCCGGATGACCAACCCGAAGCGCAGATTCAAAAGGGGTTTGAAGTCTTATGCGCCATGCCGTATGCCGAAGCGCACGATCTGGTGAATGACCAAGGGGAGAAGCTGATTCAACATCCGGTAACTTGCAGCGACTGTCACGAACCGGAAACGATGCAACTTCGCGTCACGCGCCCCGCCTTTCTCAATGGCATCCGCATGTTGGCCAAGGCCGAAGCGCCGGTGCCGCATTTGCCCAGCATCGAGCGCTGGCGCAAGGGCAATCGAGATGTCGAGTATTCCCCCAACAAAGATGCTTCGCGGCAAGAGATGCGGTCGCTGGTGTGCGGTCAGTGCCACGTCGAGTACTACTTCAAAGGCGAAGGCAAGACCGTCACGTATCCCTGGTCCAATGGCCTGAGGATGGACGACATGGAGACGTATTACTTGAATCCAATGTTTACCGATTGGACCCACAAGATCACCGGCGCGCCGATGCTCAAAGCGCAGCATCCGGAGTTTGAGATGTGGAGCCAAGGCATCCACGCGCGTAGCGGTGTATCGTGTGCCGATTGCCACATGGCATACAAGCGCGAAGGGGCGATCAAAGTCAGCGATCACCAGGTTCGCTCGCCGCTGCTGAATGTTTCGCGCGCTTGTCAAACATGCCATCGTTATCCCGAAGAGGAAATTCTGGCGCGCGTCGATGCCATTCAAGACCGCACCCGAGCGCTCATGGAAAAGGCTGAAGCAGCCAATATGGATTTGGTGCGCGAAATCGAGAAGGCGAAGAAGCAAGGCTTGAGCGACGAACGCCTGCGCGGTCCGCAGCGCTTGCATCGCTTCGCGCAGTGGCGACTCGATTTCGTCTCGGCCGAGAACAGCATGGGTTTTCACGCGCCGCAGGAAGCCGCCCGGATCTTGGCCGAATCGATTGATCTAGCGCGGCAAGGAGAGCTGGACGCCGTCAAGATTCAGGCTGGTTTGGATAAGATTCAAACGCCGTTCAACAACGACACCACCACTCCCTACGATCGTCCCGTCGGCGAAGACAAGAACAAGAGCGAGAAGCAGGAAGAACCCAAAGGCGATGACAAGCAGGAAGATGATCCGGCTGCGAACGACAAGAAAGAAGATAAGAAAATCGATCAAACGGACAAAAAGGCGGAGTGAAGCTGATCGCTTCGCCTGACACTTTCTCCGCACCGGACCGTTGTGAATGAGGATCCGCTTGGAGTGACCGACACCTCCCCCTCCCTTACGCCCGACACAGCACTCCGCCCGCGCACACTGGCGAT
>JBGSHH010000013.1:0-7018 GCA_041752355.1 Pirellulaceae bacterium
GTGGTCTTCTTTCTTGGCTCCGTGGGAATCATGCTTGGCCTCGCGGTCGCGACAGGAGTGACGTTCTATGCCACTTGCTGGGCGGGATTCGCGGCAGGAACGGGCATCTCGTCGATGGCTGGCGCGAAGGAATACGATCCACTCGGATATGGGCTTGTTACTGGATTGGTACTGGGTGTGGCGGTGGGGTTGATCGTGTTGGTCTGGCTCGGTTTTAAGCTTCTGCCCATCGAACGCAAACCAAGAAAGTTGCCAGGGGATTAAACTTCGTATTTCGCCAGGCGAAGCGACGACATACACTCACAAGCTCAAACGACATTTCTTCCCTTCTGGCGAGCGAGGTCTACGCGTGAGCAGTTCATCGACGCTTGATCGGCAATGGTTCATTGTGGGGCGTTGGTAAGAGTACGCTGGCGAAGGTCGCGCGAATCTGGTGCGCGTGCTCGCGCTCATCGCCTTTTATGGCGTGCAACTCTACCGCTATCGGTTCGTGGACGAAGCCAACGAGGCGACACAACTCTTTCAACGCCAGACGACCTTGATTGTCGTGGCTTGGTCGCTGGTGGCATTGGCGGTGCTCGTTTGTTTGCAGCGCAAAATCTTTCCGGCGACATTGAAATACCTCTCGACGCTGGCCGATGTCACGTTGCTAACGCTTTTGGCTCAACTCGGCGGCGGTACGCAAGGTGCGCTACCGCAAGTGTACTTTCTGATCATTGGTTTGGCGGCTCTTCGGTGCAGTGTGGGACTGGTTTGGTTTGCGTCTGTAGCGAGCATGGCGGGATATTGGTCGTTGGTTGGTATGCAGGATACAAAGTGGTTCGATGCGGATCATAGCACGCCACTAGTCAATCAACTGGTATCTCTGGTAAGTCTCGCTTTGGCAGGCGTGATCGCGGGCCAAGTCGTGCGTCAAACACGCTCGATGGCGGAAGATTTTGCGCAGCGCATGAAGAAGATCGGAGGCAAGCGATGACCAAGGTGCCCCCGACTGTCCCGATCGTACATTGCGCGGAATGCGGTGCGGAGAACATGTTGCCTGCTGCACGCTGCTGGTTGTGTTATAAGCCGCTGCCGATGGGCGCTGGCATGGTAGTGGCGGAAGTGGTCCCCGAACGCACGACGACTCGTAAATCGCCGATCTCGCAATGGGTTTTCGGCATCATGACGGGGGCCGTCGTGCTGCTGGTGGTGTTGATTGGCATGGGCATCGCCATCGATCAACCGCCGCAAGCGATTGTTTATCTCGTGATCGTATTGCCAGGGCTTGTCGCCACCGGTGTGTCGATGCGAAAAAGCCTGGTTGCTTCTGGACAAGTTAGTTGGCAACGCAGCTTTTCGACGCTGATTTTATCATTCAGCATTACGATGGCGGTACTCGTGGTACTCGTCGTGGCGGCGTTTGTGGCTTTCTTCTTGTATTGCTTGTCGGAGATCGCGAGGCACTGATGGACTCGCATTTCTCTTAGAATCTCTACCTGCGCATTTCAAGTTTACATCATGCAGAAACACCGCGACTATACTTTCTTGGGCACGACGCAGAGCCTGTGTCCCAGCTGTTTGGCTCTCGTACCGGCGAAGATCATTGTGCGCCGCAATCGCGTTTACTTTCGCAAGACTTGTCCGACGCATGGCGTGCGTGAGGACTTTATTTGCAGCGATGCCAGCTACTTTGATCGCAACGAGTTTAGCGTGCCGGCGCGCATGCCGGAACAGGTCGGGGTCGATCCCGATCGCGGCTGTCCTTTCGACTGCGGGCTGTGTACCGAACATGAGCAACACACGTGCATTGGCCTCGTTGAGATTACCGCAAGTTGCAACCTGACTTGTCCGATGTGTTACGCCAATAGCGCCCCTGGCGGGAAGCATCTGTCGTTCGAAGAATGTTGCGCGGCCATCGATCGGTTGGTGGAAGTAGAGGGGAGGGCGGAGGTACTGCAACTCTCGGGTGGCGAACCGACGGTGCATCCCGAATTCGAGCGCATCTTGGAATACGCCATCGCTCAGCCAATCGACTACGTCCAAATCAACACCAACGGCATTCGCCTTGCGAAAGAGCCGCAATTAATCGAACGAATGGCGAAACATCGCGACCGATTGGAGATCTTTTTACAACTTGATGGCTTCCATGACGAGATCTACTTGCAATTGCGAGGTGAGTCGCTGCTTGCGACAAAACTAGCGGCGATCGAGGCGCTCGGTCGCGCCGATTTGCACATCACCTTGGCTGCCACATTGCAAGCTGGGGTGAACGACGACCAATGGGGCGATTTGGTGGCGTTCGCGCTTGATCGCCCTTGGATTACCGGCCTGAATTTGCAGCCTTCCACGTACTCAGGGCGATTTGTGTTGCCGGAACAGCTCGAACGCCGCGTGACTTTCCCCGATGTCATTCAGGGACTTGAACATCAAACCAATGGCCTCTTGACGCCCGACGATTTCATGCCACTGCCATGTGCGCATCCAAATTGTCATAGCCTGGCGTACATCTTTCGCTCACAAAGCGAGGGGCACGTACCGGTGACGCGATTCTTCGACGCGAAGAAGAACTACGATCTGTTAGCCAATGGTATCACGTTCACACGTACGAAAGCTCGCGATCTGGTGATGCAGTATCTCGGGCGTCATGGTTGCGGCTGCGAAGGAGGCTGTTTGCCACCAGCCGACAATGAGATTGCTGGCCTCGCGATGCTCCAACGAGCGCCCAATTCCGCACCACCGAGCATTGGCATTGGCATTCCAGATAATCTTTCGCCGGCAGCAACGGAGTTCTTTGGGAAAATCATCGCGGAAGAGCTTGGCGCGCGCGACTTGTTTCGTATCACGATCACATCATTTTTGGATGCGTACAATTTTGACGTGCGACGAGTGATGAAATGTTGTAC
Source organism: Pirellulaceae bacterium (assembly GCA_041752355.1). Taxonomy (GTDB): domain Bacteria; phylum Planctomycetota; class Planctomycetia; order Pirellulales; family Pirellulaceae; genus JAEZGD01. The sequence goes on from JBGSHH010000013.1 coordinate 2,886, forward strand.
GCATCATGTGCTACCCAGCGGACACGTCGTACCGTTTTGCGCTTATAACGTGCTGTATAGGAACGGCCATGTGACGTTGCCGGAGTTGACGCGGATGGCAGTGGGACAACGATAAAATAGAGAGGGCAGGGGAGGAAGAATCCTCGCTGGCACTGAAAGTCAGCACCTCAATTCCTCGCTAACGCTTCAGTGTGATGTCCATGCCGACAGATGTTCGCTATACGCTGTTGATGCTCATCGCCATTGGGCTGATGTCGGTACTGCTGCGCAAATCGCAGGCGAAGTTGCCGCTGTTGTGGTGGCAGAAACTGGGACTAGGGATAGGCGGTTTTTGCGGCGCGATGTTGGGAGCGAAACTCCCGTTCGTGCTGGCGGATTGGCGAAACCTCGACAGCGGCGCGAGTTGGTTCGCCGATGGCAAGACGATTATGTTCGGTATCGTCGGCGGTTATCTCGGGGTCGAAGTTGCCAAGTGGACGTTGGAGATACGCATTCGTACTGGCGATACCTTTGCTGCGCCAATCGCACTTGCGGTGGCGATTGGTCGTTTGGCCTGTTACACAGGTGGCTGCTGTTATGGACGACCGACGACTTTACCTTGGGGTGTCATATTCTTGCGTTCCGGCACGAATGATCTCCGACACCCCACCCAACTCTACGAGTTTGCTTTTCACCTTATCTTGGCTGTGATCTTGTGGGAATGCGCGCGGCGGGGCTGGTTCAGGTTTCAGCTAGCAAAGCTCTACATCCTGACGTATCTCGTCTTTCGCCTTCTCACCGAGTACTTGCGGCCAGAGCCACACCTTGCCGGAGGATTGTCGGTGTACCAATGGGCCGCGATAGCATTGCTACCAGTGTTCATCATGCTATGGATCGCCACGGCGAGGCAGCTTGCGATGGAGCAAACGCCAGATGTGGCGATGAAGCCCGAAGTCAATCGCTAGCTCTCGCGAAGTACTCATTTCCTCACTTGCGACAAAGTCGGGATTTTGCGAGTATCCGCAACGTTGGTAAGGCGCGCGAGCCCGCGCGCCGTGGATTGATCGACTACGGAGAATGTCAGGATGGCATCCGCAGGAGCAGACTCCGCAACGAGAAGCGCATGGTGGCGTGAATGGGAAGTGCTCGCGCTGATCGCGATCGTGCTGATCGTCTATTTCAGTCGGCTCACGGCCGTGCCGTTGCGCGGAGAAGAAACGCGCCGGGCAATGGTCGCGCGTGAGATCCTGTGGACCGGCGATTGGATCGTGCCGCGTCAACAGGATGAGCCGTTTCTCAGTCGCCCTCCCTTAGGTAGCTATCCCATCGCCTGGCTGGCGATGCTCAGTGGTGATTGCTCGCCGCTAGCGACACGCTTGCCGACGGCGCTAGCGACATTGCTTACAACGCTGTTGATTTATGCTTATGCGCGATTGCATTTGTCTCGTTTGGGCGCACTCGTATCTGGACTCTCCTATGCCACGATGGGCCAAGTGTTGCAACTGGGGCAACTTGCGGAGACGGAAGCGGCCTTCACGCTACTGGTGGCGGGGTCGCTCTTGCTCTGGCATTGGGGCTACGTGAAGCGCTGGCATGGTTTCTGGACCTGGGGGATAGCGTACTTGTGCGTCGGACTCGGCGCGCTCGCCAAGGGACCACAAGCGCCGGTCTATTTTGCGGGCACGGTTGGCTTGTTCTTGCTCTATCATCGCGATTGGCGAACGCTATTGAGTCGTTGGCACTTCGCAGGTATCGGTATTTTCACCATCGTGCTAGGTGCCTGGCAAATTCCATTCTACATGCGACTGGGCTGGCCAGCGGTTAAGGACGTTTGGGGTGGCGATGTTGGGCTGCGATTTGTGGACACGAGCTGGGCGACGATCATCGCGCATCTAGCGACCTTCCCCGTTGAAGTTTGGATCTGTTTGCTCCCTTCGTCGTTGCTCATGCTCGCTTATCTGCGACCATCATTTTGGAAGCAGATTCAAAGCGATTGGCCATGGGTCAGCTTTCTGGTGTTTGCGATTCTGGTGACATTTCCCACATGCTGGATCGTGCCTGGAGCGAAAGCTCGCTATTACATGCCGCTCTATCCTTGCTTCGCGCCGTTAGCAGGCTTAGTGATGGACGAACTGCTGCGCGAGCCAACAAAAGCATGGCTATCTCAACTATGGCGCAACTACTTGCGTGTGATGCTTGGGGCGTCTGTGGCTGGCGCCATTGCGGTCGTCGTATTTGCTGCTTGGCCAAACCTGCCATCGCCCTATCTGAGGCAGACGCCGCATTTTGCAGTGGCGTACGTCACTCTATGCGTTGCTACAGGCTATCTACTGCTGAAATTCAGCCGGCAGCGCGACGAAGGCTCGCTGCGAAAAGCGTCGCTAGTTAGCGCCACATTTATTGGCCTCACCTACACCGGTCTGCTGCTGAATGTCACGCAGGCGGGGAGCGAACAAATCGCCGAGCAAGTGCGGGGCGTGAAAGAGCAGTTGCCTCCCGGCGAGCAGCTAGTGAGCTTCAACTTGCTGGAGACGGCCTTTACCTACCACTATAACGCGCCGGTGCCTCTGCTGCCGTGGCCAAAAACAGTTAGCGATGTGCCGCCTGAGGTGAATTACTTTAGCGTCTGCGCCGAGGGTGGCACACGACCGGATTTGCCGTTCGCATGGCGCGAGGTCGCGGTGATCTCCAGTGACCGCTGGAAACGTTCTGAACCAAAGCATGTGACCATCATCGGCCAGCGATTGAAGAATGATGTCGCTCACGGCGAACGAACACTACTCATTCGATAGCACTTTCCAGGAGACACACGTATGAGCGATGGCGTATTGCTAGAACATAAACCGTCGCTCAAGCTTTCCTGGCTACGTTGTAGCGCACGGGAACATTGGCTGCGCCTAGCGATTGGACTCTGGATCGGCTTCGCCATCGCGCTCACGGTCAAAGGTTACGTGACGCCTACGTACCGCTCCACTTACCCTGCCTTTGCCGCCGGCGCGCGCGACTTCTGGCAAGGGGAAACGGAATACGGCAGTGAAGGGTATTACTACGGACCGACCTTCGCCTTGGCTTTCACGCCTTTCGCACTATTGCCGGACTCAATTGGCGCGACGCTGTGGAACTGGCTGAATCTTGGTGTCTTTCTGTATGCGACGCATCGCTTCTTTCGTGATTTCATTGCGACACGTTTCCCGCAAACCTACGAAGGTCTTTTTTTAGTGCTGCTGTTGATCGGGAGCGCTCGCAGCCTTTGGTCGGCACAAAGCAATGCGATTCTGATTGGCTGTGTGTTGTTGGCCGTTGTCGAAATCTTGCACAAAAGGTGGTGGCGAGCTGCGCTTTGCCTCGCGATTCCGGTACATATCAAGATCTGGCCGATCGCAATCGCGGCGTTATTGATCGTGCAATACCCCAAGCGTTTACTGGGGCGGTTCATTGCCATGCTTGGCCTACTGGCGGCACTCCCTTTGCTCACCCATTCACCAAGCTATGTCGCCTACTACTACCACACCTGGAAGAATACATTGCTGACGCGGCAGACTCAGGCAATTCGCTGGGGCGGCTATCGCGACGCATGGACGCTGTGGGAGACGATGGTCGGAAATGTCGATAAGCACGTCTTCAGTGCCGTTGGCCTGCTGATGGCCGCCGTCGTACTGACATGGTCATTGGCGATGCATTGGCAAGTTAGCGACAAGCGACGCGTGCTGATGACCACCATCGGCCTATGGGCGTCATGGCAAATGTTGTTTGGACCGGGCAGCGAACGTTTAACGCTTATCATTCTCGCGCCGACGACTGTTGCTTTGGTCTGTTACTGCTACCAAGAACAGCGTGGCCGGTTGATGGCGACCATCGGCGCGATACTCGCGTTCGTGATCGGCACCGGCGAAGTGGAGCGTCGCCTGCTGCCAATCTGGCCAGAGGCGATGGCGGTACTACCGATCGGCGTCGTCGCTATCGTCGTCGCAACTATCTGGCCGCATGCGATGTTCCGACGATTGATCCTCGGAATGCGCGCCACCCGAACGGCTTTAACTGCTTGGCGAACCTCGCCTGAGATGTAGAATCTCCAGGCGAGAACGTTCGAGCAACCCAGACTAATCGTTGGCCGCTTTGCCACTAATGAGTTTGATAAACTCCGCGTTGGTTTT
>JBGSHH010000014.1:0-3547 GCA_041752355.1 Pirellulaceae bacterium
GCTTCGTCGAGAGCGAGTGGAATGCTGCCGGCGGATGTGTTGCCATAGCGATCGAGATTGACGAACACTTTATCGCGCGGCACGCCCAGCACTTCGACCGCGGCATCGATGATGCGAATGTTCGCCTGATGCAGCACGAGCAAGTCAATGTCTTCGATGGCGACATTGGCGGCGGTGATCGTTTGTCGCATCACGTCGGCACACGTCCGCACCGCCCATTTGAAAACCTGCCGACCGTCCATCACCATGTATTGCCGTTTGGCGTCGAGCGTCGCCTTGGTGAGCGGTTCGCGTGAACCACCGCCAGGGATGCAGAGCAAGTCGGCGCCGGTGCCATCCGCCCCCAGTTGATACGACAGCAACCCTCGATCGTGACTACCGGCCCCCAGCAGCACGGCACCCGCGCCGTCGCCGAACAGTGGATAGGTCTTGCGATCGTCGGGGTTGACGGTGCGGGACATTAGATCCGCTCCGACCACCAACACCCGCTGCATCGCGCCGGTCTTAATGAATTGACCGCCCGTTACCAACGCGTACATGAAGCCGGAACAGGCGGCATTCAAGTCCATGGCAGCGGCATTGGAGCCCAAGCGTCGTTGTAAAAGGCAAGCAGTCGAAGGCGTGAGCATGTCCGGCGTCATCGTTGCCACGAGGATCAAGTCGATCTCATCGGCCGACACTTGCGCTTGATCGAGGCACTTCACCGCCGCCGCGTAGGCTAAATCGCTGGTCGCTTCGTGGGGCGCAGCGCGGCGACGCTCGCGAATGCCAGTGCGTTGAATGATCCATTCCGGATCGTAACCGAATGCTGCCAGATCCTCGTTACGCACGGTCTGCGCGGGAGCGAACGAACCCGTCCCGAGAATTTGCACTCCGGTTAAGGCGCGCTTATGGGGACGAGTCGTGGAATGTGCTTCGTGCTTCAAGGAGATATCAATCGCCATGGATAACTCGTCGTTCCGCCTTGCGAGGCCACGTGTCGTTTGCCTCCGACCCATCGGTAGCCTGACAATATAGCAGAACAGGGCAAGCTGACGGAATGAGAACTTTTTGTAAAACCAGCTCGTTGGAGGGGGTGCTGACCAGATTGCGATTTCACCCAGGCATTTCTGACCGCCTCAATTGCTATCGTCATGGCAGACAACAATGTCTGCCCCATCCAAATCGCTTACTAACCAGTTAGCGCGGTTCGTCGGGAATCTCCACCCACATCTTTCGCTCATGCGATTTGAGCACGCTGTCGGCGACCACTTGGGCGCGCAGACCATCGTAGAAACTGGGCACCGCTTCCCGCCCTTCCACAATCGCGGAAACGAATTCCCACACCAGATCATAACGAAACACTGTCGCTGGCACGCCTTCTGTCGGATTGCGCGGACTTCCAGGCCAAACCAGAAACTCCGCCGGCACGCTGACTGGCGCGAGGTCTTTTCCTGTCTTGCCAAGTAGCAGCGTGTTGGGCTCATGCAGGCGATAGACGACCGAGCCTTCGGAGCCGTTGATCTCGGCCCATTCGTGACCAAAACCGTTCATGCCGTACCCTTTGGCCAACGTTGTTCCTTCCCAAACCCCGGTCGCGCCGCCCCGAAATTCACCGATCAGGCTCGACCAATCGTCCACTTCGCTCGGCGGGCAATCTTTGCCATCGACCGTCTTATCACGCCGCGCAAAACGCGCGACCGCGCCGCAAAGTCGCTCGATCGGGCCGAGCAAATCCATGGCGAAGTCGATCCGATGGATCGTCATATCGAACAAGTCCCCTGCCCCGGCCTTGTCTTTATATTGTCGCCAGCCCCAGCTTGTCTCCGGCCAATCGAGAAAACGCTGACTGCGAAAGTGCCTCGGTTCGCCGATCGCTCCGGTCTTGAGCAGGTGCCGCAGGTAACGCATGGAGGGAGCGAACCGATAGGTGAACGCGGTCATGTGGACGATGCCGGCATCACGACAGGCGTGATACATCTCGCGGACCTCGCCTGCGCTGAGTCCGAGTGGCTTCTCGCACATGATGTGCTTCTTGTGCCTGGCGGCTGCCAAGGCGATCTCACGGTGTGTGAAATTGGGCGTGGCGACGATCACGGCATCCACGTTGGGGTCGGCGCACAGTTGCTCGAAATCGGTCGTGACGTTCTCGATTTGCCAATCGCTGCGGCGCTTCTCGACGAGCTCCCGGCTGTTGTCGCAGACACCCGCCAAAGTGGCGCGCGGATCGAGCCGAATGCCGGGGACGTGATGGTAATCGCTAACCGCGCCTGCACCGATGATGCCCACGCGGACGGGTGGTTTTTGCGAGTTGATAGGCATGGGATTGGAACCTGAAAAACGCGAGGAAGTAAAAATCGACTGTGGTGAACCGAAATCCTTCGATCCGCGTCTTCAAGGGTAAACCTCCATGAGACGGACCGAATTCAAGACCAGCGTCGCGGCGGCGAATAACCTTTATCTCAAGCCGTGCTTGGAGTTAGGTCCACGAAATTAACACGGTTTGGAGTGTAGGAAAAGTCCCGCAAAACGCCGGGGAAAACGTGTTCGCGAATTAAGAATCGGAAAACTTCCTACCTAGCCCCCAGTTGGGGGTGTACGAAGCGGCTCAGGGCGAATACATTGTTTTGATCCAACTCGTTGGAGCCGTACCGGGTAGGAAGCCGGACGGTACCTTCCTTGAAAAGTGAGCTTATTGGAACCATGTGCCTGCTGGCCATTCAGTATCGTTTGGTTCCCGAAGCGCCGATCTTGGTCGCCGCCAACCGGGAAGAATTCTACACTCGCCCCTCGCAACCCCCGTCGATCCAATCCGGCAAGCCTCGAGTGCTTAGCGGAGTGGATATTCAGGCGGGCGGAACGTGGTTGGGAGTGAATCAGCACGGGCTTTTCGTAGCTGTGTGCAATCGCCCAAAATCCACGCCAGTGCCGGCCCCGCGATCGCGCGGCGTGCTGTGCCGCGATCTGCTGCGAGCCGGTTCGGCCCGCAAAGCGGTCGATATGGCGATGGAAGAACTTAATACCGGCCGTTACGAAGGCTGTAATTTTGTCGCCGTCGATATGGAAAGTGGCTGGGCCATCCATGGCGGCGACGAAATCGAAGCGGTTCAACTTCCCGAAGGGTTGAGCGTGATTGGCTCGATGGATCTCAACGATCATCGCGACGATCGCGGCAAGATGGCCCGTCGCCTGTTGACGCTGCAAACGCTCGACTCGCCGGTGAAGTTTCTCGCCGTGGCGAGCAAAGTGTTTGCTCGTGCCCCTTCCCCACCTGGACGCGCCAGCATGGTAATTCGTGGGAGCGACAAGGGAACGGTGAGCTCGACTCTAATCGCGCTGGGCAAAAAGCCGCGCGACGCCATTTATCAATTCGCGGGCGGTGCCCCCGACCAGAGCAAATACGAAGACTTCTCGCCGCTCTTGCGTGATATTTTGTCGCGCGGTCTGCGTGAGTCGCGCACCAAGGCCAAAGCTTAAAGTGGGGTAGGCTTCCAGCCTGCCGTTTTAGAAATCTAATCAACCGCGTGTCCTGCAACCTCGCATGGCACGCGGTTTTTGTTTGCGCTAT
>JBGSHH010000015.1:0-3763 GCA_041752355.1 Pirellulaceae bacterium
GCCGTGGCCGATTTCGATCAAGAGGGCTGGGGCGTATTGCGGGCCATCGATGGCAATCCGCAAACGGCGTGGGGCATTTATCCGCAGGTTGGCAAGGCTCACGAGGCAATATTTGAATTCAAAGACGCGCTTGAACTGCCCAAGGGTACAACACTCACGATCAAGCTCAAGCAATTGCATGGCGGCGGACATCTCATCGGTCGCCCTCGCGTGTCGGTGACTTCCGCCAAGGCTCCTGTGGCCATCAGTCCCGTGCCGCCTGAGATCGCCGCGATAATGGCGGTGGCCGGCGATCAACGCAGCGACGAGCAGAAGCTCACGCTGGCTCTCCATCAACAGCGTGAGCAAGTCGCGCGCGACCTGACTACGCTCCCTCCTCCAGCGTTGGTCTACGCCGCGGCTGCGAACTTTGCGCCCGATGGCGGTTTGCGTCCTCCGACGGGTCCGCGTCCCATTCATCGTCTGCACCGGGGTGATATTCGCACACCTCGCGAGTTGGTCAACAGCGGTGCGCTCGAATGCGTGACTGCTTTGCCGGCGCGCTTTGACATCAGCGAGACGCAACCCGAATCCGTTCGCCGCGCGGCGCTCGCCGAGTGGCTCGTGCATCGCGACAATCCGCTCACATGGCGATCCATTGTCAATCGCGTCTGGCTGCATCATTTTGGTCGCGGCATTGTCTCCACGCCCAATGATTTTGGCCGCCTGGGCGCTCAACCCACGCATCCCGAATTGCTCGATTGGTTGGCGATTTGGTTTCGCGATTCCGATCAATCGCTCAAAGCGTTACATCGTCTGATCGTCACCAGCGAGACGTATCAACAGAGTTCGCAAGCCGGCCAATGCGTGATCGACAACCGCGTCGTCGCGCGAGCCGATCAAGCGGCCGCGCTCGATGTCGATAACCACTATCTCTGGCGCATGTCGCGGACCCGCCTCGATGCCGAATGCGTGCGCGACACGCTCCTCTCAATCTCTGGCAAACTCGATCTGCGCATGGGCGGGCCCAGCGATCGTCAATTCGATCTCAAGCCGGGCCGCCATGTGACACCGGTCATCGACTACCGGCTGTTCGATCTGGATGGCCCTTTGGCCACGCGGCGGAGCATCTATCGCTTTCTGTTTCGCACATTGCCTGATCCATTCATGGAAGCCCTCGATTGTCCCGCTGGCGATCAAATCACACCGGCCCGCGCCAACACCGTTACGGTGCAACAAGCCTTAGCCATGTGGAACGATGCCATGGTGCTACGCCAGGCGGAACACTTTGCGGCGAGATTGCAAGCTACCGCCGACAACACTCCCGCGCAAGTCGATCTCGCATTTCGTCTGGCGCTGGGTCGCCTGCCGCAAGCTGAGGAGCGAGTGCGTTTTGTTGAATACGCCGATAAACATGGCCTCGCGAACTGCTGTCGTGTGCTTTGCAACACCAACGAGTTCGTCTTCATCGATTGAACTTCGGAGCCATTAAGATGTTCTCGCGACGCGATTTTCTGCAAGCTTCCGGCGGCGGCCTCGGTGCGCTGGCGTTGGGGCAGGAACGAGCCCTCACCGCAGCGCCCCGACCGGAATTCAATGGCGGTCTTCATCATAAAGCCAAGGCGAAGCGAGTGATTCAGCTGTTCATGAATGGCGGCGCGAGCCAAATGGACCTGTTCGACTACAAACCGCAACTGCAAGCGAAGCATGGCCAGAAGTTCGATCCCGGCACCACTGAGCGCGTCGAAGCCGCCACCAGCGTCCCCGGCGAAGTATTGGGGTCGCCCTTTAAGTTTTCGCAACAAGGTCAGTGCGGGCGGTGGATCAGCGATCAATTGCCGCACCTCGCGAAGCATGTCGACAAGTTGGCCATCTTGCTCTCGATGACCTCTAAGACCAATGTACATGGTCCGGCTAGCTACTTGCTGAACACCGGCTTTTTGCTCCCCGGCTTTCCCTGTTTTGGCAGTTGGGTGAGTTATGGCCTGGGAAGTCTTACCGACAACCTGCCCACGTTTGTCGTATTGCCGGATGCCCGCGGTCTCCCTTACAATCAGCGCGGCAACTTCAGCGCTGGCTTTCTGCCGGTCACGCACCAGGGAACCGTGATCAACGCCGCTAGTGCCGAGCCTCTGCACGACTTGCATCCGCCTGCCAGCGCCAAATTCATCACGCCCGACGCCGAACGCGAAGGCTTGCAACTCTTGGCGCAAACCAATCGTGCGGAACTTGCCGAGCGCGATAATGATCCCCGCTTGGAAGCGCGCATCAAAGCCTACGAGCTGGCCGCGAAGCTGCAACTCAGCGCGCCGGAAGTCTTCGATTTGACGCAAGAGACTGCCACGACGCGCCAAGCGTATGGGCTCGATAATCCCGTCACTGAGGATTTTGGCAAACGGTGCTTGATCGCGCGACGCATGATCGAACGGGGTGTCCGTATGGTGCAAGTTTGGAGCGGCTCCAATGGCCCGACTGGCAATTGGGACAACCACGGCAGCATCATCAAGGAGTTGCCGCCGATGGCCGCCGCCACCGATCAACCGACCGCCGCGCTGTTGGCCGATCTTAAAGACCGCGGTTTGCTCGATGATACGCTGCTGCTGTGGAACACAGAGTTTGGTCGCATGCCGTTTTCCCAAGGGAGCGAAGGCCGCGATCACAATGGGGGCGCAGCGCTCGGTTGGATGGCGGGCGCAGGCGTGAAGCCCGGCGTCGCGATTGGTGAGACGGACGAGTGGTCCTGGAAAGCGCAGCGCGATCCGATTAGTAATTACGACTTTCATGCCACCGTGTTGCATTTGCTCGGCATCGATCACGAGAAACTCAGCTTTCAACATAATGGCGCCAACCGCCGTCTGACCGATGTCCACGGCCACATCGTGCAAGCGGCATTGGCCTGATAGTACTCATCATGCTCCGCCGTGATGCCGTTGGACTTTCTAACCTGTGGCTACTCGTCGAACTCAAACGTTAGTGCATAGCGTGCAACCGACATCCTCCAGAAACATCACCTGGAGCGTGCTGAGGACTTTGGCCCCTGGGAATTCCATCATCGCCGGACTAAGCTTGAGTCAGGCGTCTCGTCGGGGCGTGTTGGTGTCTCCTCTTGTCGTTTCCCATGCTTACTCCAGCGGCTCAAAAACTATGCGATCGGTTTCGCGCTCGCGCGGCAACCATCGGCATCATCGGCTTGGGCTATGTGGGCTTGCCCTTGGTGCAGGCGTTCGTCAAAGCCGGGTTTCGCGTACTCGGTTTCGATGTCGACGAGCGGAAAGTAACGCAGCTCAACGCCGGTCAGAGCTACATCAAACATGTGCCGAGCCCATGGATCGCTCAGTGGTTGTCGGACGCTGCTTTTGCCGCGACCGCCGATCCCAATCGCTTGCGCGACGCCGACGCCTTACTTATCTGCGTGCCGACGCCGCTGACCGAGAGTCGCGATCCCGATCTTTCGTATGTCGAAGCAACCGGCCGACTGATCGCCTCCATTCTCCGCCCCGAGCAACTTGTGGTTTTGGAGAGTACGACCTATCCCGGCACGACGCGCGATATCCTCCTGCCTTTACTGAACGAATCCGGTCTCCGGCCCGGCGACGATTACTATCTTGCTTACAGTCCCGAGCGTGAAGACCCTGGCAATCCTAACTTCACCGCCAGCAGCATTCCGAAAGTCGTCGGCGGCCTCGACGAAAACAGTCTGGCGGTAGCCGACGCGCTGTATTCCCAGGCGGTAGTTGCCACGATTCCCGTCGCGAGTTGTGAAATCGCCGAAGCTTGCAAGATC
>JBGSHH010000016.1:0-3570 GCA_041752355.1 Pirellulaceae bacterium
GGGCGCTGGTTAATACGAAGGAATTTGTGGTGAATCACTGATAGCCCAGTCGTACGTTAGGCAACTTTATCTCAGTTAGGATGCGGTCCGCTCCGACATAGCGAGTGGCAAACCGAGCTTTCGACATCGTTCTGGAAACTCAGTTGAAGAAGGGTAAATATGCATAAATCCACCTGCTCCATTCACCGTCGCCATTTTCTTCAGGCAGCGCTGGGAACAATGGCGTGGGGATCGTTCGCGGGGAAACTCCAGGCACAAGACCAACTCGCCTGGCTCCGAGAGATTCAACACCCACCTGCGAAACTTCCCGACGATGCTCCGCAGCTTTCTTCACTATTGATGGATGAGGCAGGCAACAAGATCACGACGCTCGACGCGTGGAAGAAGCGGCGGGAGGTGATTCGCGCGCGATGGCGGAAGTTCCTGGGCGAATTGACGGCCAAACGTCATGCGGTGCCGAAGCTGACCGTACTCGCCGAAGACAACATCGACGGCATTATTCGTCAGCGGGTGAGTTATGAAGTCGAGCCGCAGCAGTCCACCGAAGCGTATCTGTTGCGACCGGCCAAGAAAGCCGAAAAGCCACATCCGGGCGTGGTGGTGTTTCATTCGACCGTGAACGAATCGATCCATCAGCCAGCAGGCGTTAAAGGTCAGGCCGAGAAAGCCTTTGGACTGCAGCTCGCCAAACAGGGTTTCGTCACCTTTTGTCCGCGCAATTATCTGTGGCCGGAGAACGATCGGATTGCAGCGAAAGAGGAAGCGGAAAAGTTTCTCGCCCGCCAACCACAAGCGTTAGGCATGGCGAAGATGTTGTATGACGCGCAAGTGGCGCTCGACATTCTCGCCGCGCAGCCGGATGTTGATCCCCAGCGACTAGGTGCTGTAGGACATTCCCTCGGCGCGAAAGAAACGCTCTATCTGGCCGCGTTCGATGAGCGCGTGAAAGCGACGGTTAGCAGCGACGGTTAGCAGCGAAGGTGGCATTGGCATTGGTTTCTCGAACTGGCAAGACCTTTGGTATCTTGGCCCGCGCGTGAAGGATCCAGGCTTTGCGCTTGAGCATCACGAATTGCTGGCGCTCGCCGCGCCGCGCGCGTTCCTGTTGATCGGCGGCGATTCGGCCGATGGTGATCGGAGTTGGCCATTTATCGAAGCCGCGCTGCCAGTGTATAAGTTGTCTGATGCCGAGGCAGAGACGAAGATCGGCCTGTGGAATCACAAACAGGGGCATAGCGTGCCCGACGATGCGGTGAAGCGCGTGGGTGAGTGGTGCCAGAAGATGCTCTAGGATTCTTGGCATGCATTGGCACTTTCAACACGGCAACTTGCTCGATCAACCGGCCGATGTGCTCATCTGCTCCGGCAATCCGTTTCTCAATCTCTCAGGTGGTGTGGGAGCGGACTTGCTCAATCGCTACGGTCAGGCGATACAAGACGAATTGCGGACCTATCTCAAGTCGCGCCAACTGCGCTACGTGCAGCCCTGCGATGTCGTGCCGACGTACAGTGGCGACACACCTCACAAAGCGATTTTGCATGCCGTCGCTATCGATGCGTTCTACGACACATCGCCAGCCTGGATCACCACCACGATCGAGAAAGCGCTGACCATGGCGGCGCAACACGACGCCAAAACCATTGCCCTGGCGGCGCTGGCGACCGGCTATGGACGCCTGTCGATGGAAGAGTTCGCAGAGGGGCTTCGGCCGCTGCTGTCGATAGAATTTCCACCCATCGAACAAATTACCATCTGCCTCAGCAATCAAGCCAAATTCAACGCCTTACGAGAGGCGCTGGGGCGCTAGTCTGGTGCGCTAGTCCGTTGCGCTACTTTTTCTGTCGCAGGCGTTCCGCGCTTACAGCTTGCACTATCGCCTTGGCTTCGTCCGCGCCCACATGCTTGGTGACTAACTCCGTAAGTTCGTCATCAGCGAGCGGCGCGCGCGCGTAGAGACCGCGGATTTGCAGTTGGAGCACATCGCGGCGTTGGACTAGCATGCGAATCCGCTCCACTTCGCGTCGCGCGAGCTGCGCGGCCTCTTGCGCGCGGCGCTGACGGTCCTGCTCCGCCGCATCACCGAAGCGATCGCCCCGCGGTGGAAACGGAGGCAATTCCGGCGCGAGCGCAGGCAAGTTGAACGCCTGCAGTTCGTGCCAGCCTTGGGTGAGCGGCTGCATTGCGTTGGCGCGTCGCTTCGCGAAATCTTTGGTTTCCTTATCCGCTTCATAGGCGGATGCCATGTAAGAATAGAGCATGCCGCGCTGCTCCGGCGAGATGAGTTTGCTATCGAGAGCGGTTTGAGCGTATTTCAGAATCTGCGCCGGCTTCTGCATTCCGCTTTGGGCATGCACATGCGTCAATTGATAATAAATCTGCGCCTGATCCGCCGGCTCGTCGTACTGTTTCAGCAACGCCTTGCCACGTTCGTCCACCTCGTCCAGCGGCGTATCGAATCCCTTGCGCATGGCGTCGAGTGCGCGCAACTCGGCAGCGAGGGCTTCATCGGCCAAGGCGACGCTGGCCGTCCAGACCATGATTGTCGCCCAGACGAAGGCGATGAAAGCGATGCGCGGCATGACAGTATCTCCAGGAGAAAAACAAACGAGGCCTGGGCTCCACGATACAGACGCTGGAGCCGCCGGTTTCGTTCCGCCAGTTGGCGGCTATCAAGGGATATTTCTTCCCTGGGCGGCGGTCCAGAGCGCGTACCAATCCTCGCGCTCCAGCACCAGGTTGCAAGCCTGCGCGGCGCTCTCGATGCGTTCCAGCTTGTTCGTGCCAATCACCGGTAGTGGACGACTGGGGTGGGCCATGATCCACGCGTAGGCGAGCTGTTCCAAAGTGGCGCCATCGTACTTGGCCGAAAGTTCGCCTGCCGCTGTGGCCAGTCGTTGCGCGGCTGGATGGGTGCTATCGAACATCCGACCGCCTGCCAGCGGACTCCACGCCATCGGCAGGATGTGCTTCCGCTGGCATTGGTCGAGCACACCATCGTGAATGGGTTCGGTATGCAGCAAATGAAACTCGATTTGATTTGTCACGAGCGGCTGCTCCAGCAGGCTGTTCAACAGCGCGAATTGATGCACGTTGTAGTTGGAGACGCCGGCACTGCGGATCTTGCCGGACTGCCGCAATTGATTGAGACCAACAGCAGTGTCTTCGGCGCTCGTCAGCCAATCGGGACGATGGACGAGAAAGAGCTCGACGCGATCCGTGCCGAGCAAACGCAACGACTTGTCGACGCTTTTCGTCAATTGCTGGGCCGAAGCATCATAGAATGGCGTGCGACGCTCCGGACGATACTGGTTGGGAATGTAGATGCCGGCCTTGGTGACGATCTGCAGTTGGTCGCGCAGCGTCGGCGTGAGCGCCAAGGCCTGCCCGAGCGCCGCTTCGACTTCGTACTTCCCGTAGATCTCAGCCGTATCGATGGTGGTGATGCCAAGCTCCACGCAGCGCTGCAAGCGGCGGTTGAGTTCTTGAATCGTGGCACCATCGTTGAGCATCCGCCAGGTGCCATAGACCATGCGAGAGAACTCAGGTCCGTGGGGCGCGATGGGCGTGCG
>JBGSHH010000017.1:0-4035 GCA_041752355.1 Pirellulaceae bacterium
TGTCAAAGTCGTACACCCGAGACGCTACTATCGGATCGCGATCAACCGCTATTGCTCGCTTCCGCGCAACAAGCATTGCCTCCGCTCGCCTTGGTCGATGCTTTGGTGCCACCGGCCGGCGCGCAGATGGCGGCTCGCGCGGAAGCGGTGCAACTGGCGCACTTCATTCCGCTACCGGTGGAGCCGCGCGTCGCTGAGCGACCCCAGCGTCGCGCAGTGAAGTTGGAGGAGTAACCGCCCACGCGGCTGTATGCTGGCCGCCTGGACCCACGGAATACTCTTTACGCCACGGGCAGATGCTTCTTGCTGAGCACTTGTTCGGCGTCTTCGGCGACCGGTGTAACACTGCCGCTGGTTTCGATGTTGTATCTCACTGCCGCCGCCGCCCAGTACAGCACTAGCACTGTATAAAACAGCGAGACCTGCCACAAACCGCCGGCACCAGCGCCGTAGGAATGCAGACCGACCATACCATCGGGGGCGAGCATCGGCAGCGCGAAATTCACGCCGTACCAGGAGAACAGGATCGCGCCTGCTCCCAGGATAGTGCCGGTGATCAGGCCGAAGTTATTAAACCAACCCGCGAAACGACCGTGCAAAATGGCGAGGTACACCAACAGCGACACGAGCGCCCACACTTCTTTGGGATCCCAGCCCCAGAACCGTCCCCAGGAACGATCAGCCCAGATACCACCGAGAATTGTGCCGACTGCCAATAGCAACACGGCCACTTGGATGGCGCGATAACAATACTGCGCCAGCGCGCTAACTTCCTCCGGTGGACGACGCGAGAGCGTCAACTCCTCGCCATGTTCATCACCACCTGCCGGCCCCATGCCTTGCGGCAAATGTTGGATTACCGACGGGGCCCGATAAGTGCCGAACAGGTAATAACTCAAAGCAATCAGGCCGACGCCCAAGGCCAACATGCCAGCGGCATAGCTGGAAACGATCGAGAGCACGTGCACCGTCAGCCAGAAGTTGCTGCGCAGCACCGGTTGTAGCGGCGAAAAACTTTCATCGAGCACCGACGGAGCCATCCAGGTGATCCATGCTCCGCCTGCCGACATGATCGTGGCACCTACGCCAAACGGCCAACGCTTGAGCACTTCCGTGCCGAGTTTGCGAATTTCCGCGCCACGGCGCAAGTACAAGTCCCAAGGAACAAACACGATGCTTGCCAACGCGGTGAGTAACAGACGCGGCCCAAACCAGACGCTCATGGCCAGGCAGAACAAGCCGGAGGCCCACACCATATAGTCGTTGAACGTCGCCGATTTGGGCGTCATCACAGCGAATACCGGACGCAAGCCATCGGAAAGCGGATCAAAGCCCAGTGTCTTCACGAGCAACACCATCAGCGCGATGCGCGCCAGGCTTAGCACGCAATTGAAACCGAACCACACGCCTGGGTCGAGCTTCTTTAGCTGCCAGGCATCCAGTGGCGTCGCCTCCAGGTGACCGTAAGGTATCGCATTGAGTCGCCAGGCATCTTTGATACCTTGCCATGTGAACGGCAACATCAAGAACCACAGTCCCAAAAAGGAGGTGACATACGCCACCCAAACGACCGTCTCATACATGTTCGTAACAGGTGCCCATTGGGTAACGTACACGCGCAAGTAGAACCCATAGGTGGACCACAAAATGCAAAGGCAAAGCACGCAGACCGCAGCGATGTACATCGGTTTGCGGAGCGCGCCGAACGAGAGCGAAAAACAGGCCAAAGCGATGAGGCTAATCACCCACGAACGGCCGAAGGGATCGACCTGGTTGTAGCGCAGCTCAGCATTGACGCGTTTCAGATCGAAAGCGTTTGGCCAGCGCGTATAGGCCATGATCACAGCGTCGCGCTCGTCGGCGGCTAGCTTCGTTTCGACGAGCTTTTCGCGCAACGGTTCGACAGCAGTTCCCAGCGCCGCCAGGCTATCGTAAAGCTTCTGCTCGGCGGCTTCGATCTTGGCGGGGCGGTCGGCGGCCTCACGATTGGCGATGCTGCTCTTGAGTTGCTCCCAAGCGGTGCGCACCTGGGCGACGCCTTCTTCAGGATAGGCGGTGAGTAATTCGTCGCCATGCTCCAGCGCCGCCATGCTATACCAAGGCTGCGACTTCATCGCCGGATCGCGCTTCTTCGACAGTGCGCCAGGATTGAGCGCAGGCATCACACGCAAGCAGTTGCCATCTTCATAGAGGGCGACGTTGAGTTCAAACGTGCGGAGACGCAAGTCGCGCGTTTTGTCGGTCAATTCGCGAAAGAGCGGTCCGAGGCTCTTGAGTTGGTCGGCCGAGAGGGCCGAAGTATTGCTGAACAAGCGGTCGCGATGTTCATTCAGGACCGCTTCCAAAGCATCGACCGCCTTGCGCATCTTTGCCACCGACGCTTTCACTTCCGTCAGCTTGATTTTGCTTTCGACTTCGCCGACTTCCGTGCCACCTTGGGTATCGGAGCGCCAGAGCGTGAACAGATCTTGGCCATGCTGCATCACGCCTTGCAAAGAGACGTACGTTTCGGCGGCAGTCTTGGCCAGTCGTTCGTCGGGAAACTGGGCGAGGACTTCGAGTTGTCCCAGGAGCGTCTTGCGCTCGGTGTTCGGGGCCTCGATGAGTTCGATGATCTTATTGAGTTGCGTGAGGAATTCGCGACGACCGCCTGGAGGAATCACAAGTCCAGCAGTGAGCGGTTGAGTGGGATCGAGCGTGATGGCGCGATAGCGATTGTATCGATCCATTAGTTGATAGACGAGTTTGTCGGTCTCGCTGCGTTTGACCCCGGGTTGCCCTTCGCGTTCGTGCAGTTCGCGGATGTACTGGCGCAAGCCTTCGGAATGCAGAATCTGCCGCGGCGAGACGTACTTCAAGTGCTCGCCAAACTGGCTCTTCTCCGGCACGCCGACGATCTCGCGGAGATCCTTATGAGCGCAGGCGATAAAGGGCGCGGCTTCCCAGCGTTCCGGTTCCGATAGCCAACTCAGCACCATTTCCGTCGGCGCATAGACGGCATTGCCCTGCTTGTCGAACAACGGCATCGCGGGGCCATACTCGGTAGCTGCGACATCGACTTTGTCATCCTTCCACATCTGCTGGATTTGGTCCGGCGTCAGCTTTTCTCCCTTCGCACCCTCAACCACGACATAAGGGCGATAGGTAAGCTTCATGCTTCCCTTCAATTGATTGCAGACATCGTCCATTGCCTGATGGGCGAAGCTATCGAGCGGCTCGACGCGACCGGAACTTCCCTTGGCTTCAAAGACGGGAATGCTCTTGGCGACGGTGAAATCGATGGCATCCTTCGACTTGATCGGGTTGCGAATCATGCCGAGCCAGGTCGCGACCAGCGCGCCAACTCCTAAGAGCACGCCGCCAGTGATCCAAAGCACGCGACTGTTGGAGCCGCTTTTCGGTTGAGTTTCGTTGCGTGACATGGCAAATACCTTGAGCGAGTTATGGCCGTGAGCCGTTGTTGATTTAGCAAGCGAGTTTGAGTTAACTACGTGCGGTCGCCCGCGCGCTGGGTTTGTTGGCAATGGGTTTCTCGACCACTTCCGCCGTGACCAAGCGCGAAGCGACGCGGCCCTGTGGCTTGAAGAAGTACGCCCGCATGTAAAACATCGTGCCGATTCCCAAGCAAAGGAATAAGCAGCCGACGTTGCGAATGCCGCGACCTGGATCGTAGTTCACCGTAAGGATCGACTCATAGAGTTCGCTCTTGGGAGAGTCTGGCGGGACCAGGTCCTCGTAAGTGAGTTTGCTCGTGATGCGCATGCCGGGTTTGAACGGACCGGCAAAGCGTTCTTGGAACAAGCGATACGAACGTCCCGATTGAGGGTCGCGACAATCGACCGGCGCGTTCATGGTGATCCAAACATCGGTCCGCGTGGTGGCGGTTTGTGTCCAAAGGGGATGATGCTCGGCGTTAAAGGTGAGTGAGCTGGGTTCATCGATTGTCGTATCGGCTTCGATGATCTCGCCGCTGCCATCCTCGGCCGAAACACTCACCAACCGCCACTGAATCGGCTTGGACGTCGGTAAGCCACC
>JBGSHH010000018.1:0-5535 GCA_041752355.1 Pirellulaceae bacterium
GCTCGCCGCTTCCGCGACAGGCTCAAACCGCCAGGCGGAACTCGGCGCGGACTGGGCAGCGCGGACCTGCGACTTCGTCGCTTGTAGGCGGGCCAATGCCTCAGTCGCCGGCTCATCGCTCTTTTGTCGCCACGATCGCAGGCTGCGCTGAATCGGTTCCAACCACGACGCATCGATCATCACGCGCCGATTGAAGACATCACACAGAAACAAAACGCCCAAAAGTAGCAATGCTAAATGCCAGATGGCTTGCAGGCTGAGCGCCGGCGGCAGATCGCGCCGAAAGGCGTTCGTTGCGGAGACATCCTTGACGCCACCCTGAGGGAGTTCGATGACTTTGCCTGGCTGCCCGCCTGGAGGCGCGAGCGCGGCAAGCGACTTGAGTAAAGCCAGATTGGTGTCGCGCGATTGGAACTCCGCGGAGTAGGGAACACTAACGCCAGCGCGCAGCAGCCCAGCGCCGCTCCCTGGTTGTAGCGCGACAAAGTAGATGCCAGACACAGGGACTTGAAACTCACCGATGTATCGCCCCGGTGCCGTTTGCCGAAGTTGCAACGCAATGGGTTGACCACCATCGTCGATCGCCACGCCGGTCATGTCGAGCGAATTGATGAACTGACCATCGCTGTCAATCGCATTCACAATCACTTGCACGCGATCATCATGAACTTGCGTCACCAACGAATAGTCGCGATCACCTACTGTCGGCCGCAGCGACCAACGCACCAATTGCGTGAAGAGCTGATCGTAATGTTCCCACTGTGTATAGGGAGCCGCCCAGCGCTGGCCGACATCGGTGGTCCACACGGCAGCGCGGCCTTGTCCGAAAGTCCACGTCGCCAACAAGGGCGGTTGCTCGGGACGATTGGCGGTGGCGGCGATCTCGACGAGCGGATTGTCCTTGGGCGTCGTCAGCACAAAACCACTGGCGGAGGGCAATTGGTCGATACTTCCCAGGATTTCATGCGGAAACTCAATCCGCATCCCGATGCCCTTGGGATCTTCAATGATCAAGGGCTTGGCGACGCGCCGCGCCTCGCGCATGAAGATGCTGGGGATCGCTTTGGGATTGGTGACTTGATAATACTTGCCGCCACCAATGTTGGCGATTTCCGTCAAGAGGGGCCGCGCGGCATCCGCGCCGATGGCGACAGAAGTCACGGTGATATTATCGCGTTTCATCCGCTCCACCAGCGAGCGAAAATCGGCGGGCTGGGTTTGGCCATCGGTCAGGACAATCATGTGTTTGACCGAAGCGTTGACGTTCTTGAGAGCGATGTGTGCGTCACGCATCGCGGGGAACATATCGGTACCGCCGTCGGCATCAAGCCGCGCGATGCGCTTGCTGATCAGCTCGACATTGTTCACCTTGGCGACTTTGACTATCCACCGCGGCGCGCCATCAAACGCAATCACGCCCAGGTAGTCTTGACGCCCGAGTTGCTTGGCCTCCGCGATTGCCGCAGCGCGGCACATCTGAATCTTCTCGCCTTGCATCGACCCCGATTTGTCGATCACCAAAGCGAGCGCGCCGACCGCCATCACGCGTGAATTCTTCACTTGAAAATCGACCGGCATCGCTTCTTCCAAGCGCGTGCCAGTCCAGCCCCCTGCGCCGAAACTCTCGGGGCCGCCGAGCATCACCAGTCCCGCGCCAAGTTCCTCGGTATTGCGCACCAGCATTTCAATTTGTTCATCGCTAAAGGCTTGCAAGTTCTCCGCGTCATCGCCGGAGCTGCGCGCGATGTTGGCGAGCACAACGGCGTCGAAGCGTTGCAGATCCGCCAGATTCGTGAACAGTTCATTGCTCGACTGCAGCGTGACTTCGATCTCCGCTGCTTTCAGGCGCTCGCATAAATAGGCGAACTCCGTCGGGCGACTACTATCGTGGATCAACAGCACTTGCGCCTTGCCGGCCACCTGCACAAAACTACTGGCCCGATCGTTCTGCGAACGGGCATTCTGGGCCGGGTCGTCGGCGACGAATTTGGCCTCGTAAGTGTAGAAGTTGGTGGTCGTGAGTTCGTCGCGCAATTGTAGTACGGTCTTGCCAGGTGGGAGCACGACGCGTTGCTCCGAAATGATTTGCTGCTGGTCGCCTGCGCGGCGCATGACGGTGACCAGGCCTGGCACTTTGGCTTGGGGATCGATGGGACTTGGCACGACATGGAGCGCCACCTTCACATCAAATGCCAGACCCTCGCGCGCATGCGCCGGCACCGTTACCTTATCGACCAAAACATCGCTGCGCGGCGCGCTTTCCAGCGGCACGACATCGATACCGATGCCGGCTTCGGCCACGCTGCGTGCTTGCTCGCGCGCACTGGCGATGTTTTCATTGCCATCGGTCAAGATCACGATGCGTTTGGAGGCATCGGCGGGGAACATCACCATCGCCATCTTGAGCGCGCCGGCGAGATTCGTATGTTGCCGATCGACCTCGGTTTCAAAGCGCGACATCAGCGTGATCGGTGCGGGATAGGGAGGAATCTCCACCGCCGAATCCTTGCCAAACGAAATCAAGCCAGCGCAATCCGACCGCCGCGCATCGAGATGTTCGGCCGTCTCCTGGTTGACATAATCGATGATGTCCGGCAAACGATCGGCACCGATGCTCAGCGAACGATCGACGAGATAGATGACCGCGACACGATCGCTCTGTCGCACCCATTGAACTTCCGCCAAGGCTAACACGATCAGCGCCAGCACCAGCGAGCGCAGTGTCCAAGCGAAGAACCGTTGCAACTTCCCCAGGCCTGCGAGCGACCGATAACTCCACCACCAAAGCAAGGGCAGCAGCACCAGAAGCACGAGATAGCCTGGCCGATCGAAACCAACGCCCCAGAGATTCATACGCGTCCAATCCCTTCTGGCAATGTGCGGCGCGCGATGCGCAATCCCAAACGCCTGGAACTCACCATAGCGAATTGCGAGGGATATAGCCAGAATGTGGTGCTGGATTCGCGAGAATCACGGCGCGCATTTAGCGCGGTTAGATCGCCAGTTTCAGCGTGACGTTCGCCGTTTGACTAGCTTCGATTTTAGCTTGGCTCGCTGCTTTGCGTTGCGAGGCAGCTTTGAAGCAGGTCAGTTGGTATTCGCCAGGCGGAAGCTGCTCGAAAGTGAAGGCACCGCTGGCGGTGGTTTTCGTGCGCGCGACTTCGCCACCTTTGGCATGGAGCAAGATCACCTCCAATGCCGGTTGGGGGCGATTGCCTTCGAGGACGACCCCCTGGATGTTGCCTTGGAGGGCGCGTGATTCCGCCTTGATATCGACCGAGGTCGTAGCAAGCGTCGTGAGGCCTGCCCCGTTGGTGAAGACCGCTGTGATCGTGAATGGTCCCAGTTCCGCAGGCAGCGGCAGATCGGCGATCCAGATGGAATTGTCGGCAATGCTCGGTTTGGCGTCGATGAGCTTGGCGGTCGGCGGCGGCTTATCGTCCACTGCCTGACCGACGAAGACCTTCACGGAAGTGATGCCTGAGAGATCATCCCAGGCGGTGGCTTGCAAGGATAGCAGCGCACCTTTAACAGCCGTCATTGGAGGACGCACGAAGCGCGCGGCGACAGGCGGCGAGTTATCGAAGACGACAGGCATTTTATTGGTCGTAATTGTCTGGCCAGCTTGATCCACGAGTTCGGCTTGCCAGACGTAGCTGCCAACAATGCCAGCGGTATCGAATGCCTGGCCACCGCGACGCACGATTGCGCCGATATTCCATCCGCCGGGCGGTGTCGTGGCTTGCACATTGAGTGTTGGCTCGGCATGGGCGGGCAGGGTTCGTTCCAACAAGGCTCCCCCTTGACCTGTGGCCGAAAGCAATTGCACGCGCAACTGCGAACCCAGCGGCGCGTTGGCGGCCGCAAGTTCCAGCGGATAAGTCGGCAGGGGTGTGCTAACGCTTGGCCCCGACAAGGAGAGGCTCGGCGCGGTGACAAGTGAAAGCGGCGCCGTCGCACCCAAGCCAGGTACGACACCTTGCAGCATCAACACTCCCGGGACGCCATCGACATTTAATAGTGCTTGCACGCGTTCGCCTGGCCCAGCGTGAATGCCAGTCGCATGGAGCGCCACGTGATCGCTAGCCGGCGTGAGTGCGGCCTGCAAACGACCTCCCATCACGCGTAGCGCGGAGCCTTGCTGCACGTCGTGAAATGAAAGTACCAGGGACACTGGCACCTCGATCGCCTGCGCTGCCTGCACGTTCACCTGCGCGCTGACGCCCAACTTCGGATCGCTCGCCAACTGGGCTTGCAACACGGTGGCGAGGTCGTCGGGCTGACGTACGGAGAACGTGTAGCTAACTTCGCCGATAACCTTCTGCTGAGTGACCTCGATCGCTTGCAACAGCAGCGGACTCGCCGCCGAGTGCATGGCCGTTCCCGGCGCAGGTAGCGCGACAGAAACCTGCGTCTGCGGCGCTAGCGTCAGGGGCGCGCCGAGCGCGACGCCACCAGAACTGATCTGCACTTGCGTTGGTTGGGCCGCGAGATTGCGAACGAACAAATAGAGTGAACGCTCTTGACCACTGGCAGGCAGTGGCAGGGGATTCTCGAGGGGAATGCATTGCGTGGGCGAGGAACTTAAGGTCAGTGTCACCGTGGCTTGATCGTTCAAATGAGGTAGCGCAATCGGAGCGAA
Source organism: Pirellulaceae bacterium (assembly GCA_041752355.1). Classification (GTDB taxonomy): domain Bacteria; phylum Planctomycetota; class Planctomycetia; order Pirellulales; family Pirellulaceae; genus JAEZGD01. Next base: position 4,643 of record JBGSHH010000018.1, read on the forward strand.
GTACGTTCGGCCTGCGGTTTCCAGTCCGAGCAAAAAGCCACGCACTTCACCGAGCGACGTTGCTTCGGGTTGCGGCTTCCATTGCAACTGCAATCGCAAGGCCTCATTCGCGCAGACTTTGTTCACAGGGGTGACAGTTAATTCGGGGCTAGGCGAGGCGAGAAAGATCGATACCGGTGATGCTTGCAGATCGCGTTGTTGCCATTGAATGTCCAACGCCGCGTACGGTTGCTGGCTGCTGAGGTCGGCGCACACGAAGGGGCCGGCGATGTTGATGCCTGAGCTTAGCCACGTGGCCCGCGGCGTCCCATCGTCGGTTCCTGCCTTGGTCGCTAGCTGCCATTGCGATTGGCGATAGCGTTCCGCCTCAATCAACCACTGGTCGCGTTGCGCCGCCAGTGGTCGTTGACCGCTGGCATGTTGCTCGGCGACGACAATCGCCTTCCAAGCGTGGGCGATTTGCAGACGAATCTCGGCGTGCGTGTCCTGCTTGCTAATTGACTTTGCGTATTCGCCATCGGCCAGCGTCATGTTCTCGAGCGAATGTTGATCCAATCGCAGGGCCAGGTCGCGATAGGCCTTGGTGAGCGACGCCCGCTCCAGTGTGCCAAGTTGTGGGGAGGCTAACAGACGCTGGGCCGCGCGCAAGTCGCGGGCATCGGCGCCTTGATCGACACACTCGGCGATCCGCTGCGTTACCATGTCCGGCGTCAACGGTCGGCGCAATTGCGTCAGCGCTGACTGAAGTGCGGCGCGGTAACGATTCAAGCCATCGATTTGTCGTCGCAAGGAGGTGTTGTTCGTGGCGGGAGTCGCCGGCGGATGCAACGCTTGATCGAGTTCGCGCAGCGCCGCGACGCCTTGCAGCCAGTTGTCTTGCAGCGATGGTTCGA